>CACYBG010000301.1 GCA_902772605.1 uncultured Spirochaetaceae bacterium | reverse complement strand
ATTTGCATACTTTCCGTCGTCGATATATTTTCTTGCCTGATCGAGCTTGTCCTGTCTTGCATTGGCTGCTGCATCAGACTCTGCCTGATCCTTTTTGCTCTGGGCTTCTTCAAGGAGTTTCTTTGCTTCTGCATCGTTCGGATCCGTCTTCAACATTCCGTTCAGCAGCGTGATTGCATTTGCATATTTTCCGTCATCGATGTACTTTCTTGCCTGGTCAAGCTTATCCTGACGAGCTTTTTCGGCTGCTTCTGCATCTGCCTGTGCCTTTTTGTTCTGGGCTTCTTCAAGCAAATCCTTAGCATCCTCATCGTCCGGGTTTGACTTGAGCCATCCGTTCAGAAGTGTGATTGCCTGTGTGTATTTTCCTTCATCTATATAATCAGCTGCCTGCTTAAGGAGTTTTTCCCTTGCTGCATCATTAGCATCGCTTACAGCAGAATCAAGACTTGGCTTTGATGAAGAGCCTGTCGTATTCTTGTTTGGTCCAGAGACTTTATCAGAAGTATCCGTGTCGGATTTTCCGGTCTTATCACTCGTATTGCCAGAATCAGAGGATGTTTTGTCTGTGTCGGATTTTGAATCTGTTTTCTTGGTTGAATCAGCTGTCGTTCCAGACTCTTTTCCAGTATCCTTATCTGTACCGGTTTTAGATTCTGTGCCAGTACCCTTGTCAGTACCGCTTTCAGATTCTTTTGCATCCACATCGGTTCCTGATTCTGAGCCAGTTCCCTTATCAGCACCAGTTCCAGATTCTTTTTCTGTATCCTCATCGGCAGTTGTTCCAGAGCCTGTACCGGTAGAATCATCTTCATCGGAAGTTTTTGTATCGGCTGTACCCTTTTCGGCGGCAACATCTGTACCGCTTTCCGTCGCATCACCGGATTTCAAATCTTCCTGGGAAGACTGACTGTCCTTAATCTGAGTCGGATTCTGGTTTTTATCATCCGTTTCAGAGCCTTCTTGAGTCAGTTCTCCAAAATCAAAATTCGGATCATTGATTACAACAATCTGTCCCGGTCTACCCTTGTTTGTTTCAATCAGTTTAACCGGACTGTTCTCTGAATCAGATTTCAATGTTGCTGGATCAACGGTTTCACAAGAACAAAGGATTCCTGTAAGTGAAGCAGCAATAAAACCGCCTAAAATAATACTTTTAAGAGAATACTTCATGTTTACACCTCTTTTTGAACACAGAAACGACCACAATACATGCAATCATATAAATTATAACAGATGAAATGGTATCTTTCAACAAAAATAGCTGTATCTAACCGCTATTATAGATGATAATCATTTTTCGTCGCTGATGACAGTTTTATAGTCCCAGCAATGCTTTGGATAGCGGCTTTTCATCTCGGAGCAGATTTCGGGCCAGGTGTTTTTCCAGAAATTATCCAGGTCACGGGTAATCTGCAGCGGACGACGGGCAGGGGACAGAAGTTTGAACAGAATCGGAATGCCCATGATTTTCGGGGTTTCAAAGCACCCAAAAAGCTGCTGTATGATGATTTCCAAAACAGGTACAATTTCTCCCGACTGATTTTCATAGACAATCCTGCGTTTTTTACCGTTCGGCAGGACGATTTCCTTTGGAACCTTTCTGTTGATTGTATCTCCGTCTAGATAATAGAACAAAGCGTTAAAAATCGACTCGGCGTTCAGATTCTGTCTTGAGGGTACAAACGGGGGCAGCCACTCATCGACTTTTTCAGACAGATTTCTGTACCTGTCATTGATTAGGGACAGATTTTCCTCATCTTGATTTTCGTTCGCCAGATAAAACTGTACCCTTTTCAAAAATGCTTCGGTCGATTGATTCAGGGGCAGGGCAGTGATTCCCTCTGATTTAACGCGGGAACAGACAGCCTTGACATAATCCCCGTCGGTAACCGGCATGCTGATTTTTTTAACGATGATTTTCCCGAATGACTTCACCTGATACTTGCAGATTCGATTATCTGTCCCCATTTCGACCAGAACGTCTGTCACCGTCTTTGAATCGATGAATTCTTCTGCAAAATCCGGGTCCAGCGGTTCATACGAATAGATTTTTCCCTCGGATTTGCCGGCATCAACATCCGGAGCGACGATATATTTCGGAAGTGCCTGTTTCGAATCGAAAATCGATGCGACTCTTCCAGACGGGAATCTGTATTTCAAAGAATTCGGGGATTCCTGGACGGCCAACCGGTCGCAAAATCCACAGAGCAGTGCATAACCTGTGGAAAATTTACTCGGTATCTGTGGAAAAATGGTTGATAACTCATATTTTTTGACCGCTATCTGTATCCTTCTTTTCAGGTTTTCCACATATAATTCGCGTATTCTACCGCTCGTTAGTCCTGTGAGCAAATAATCCACTGCCAAACCTGTGGAAAACTCAAGCTGATTGAACTGCAATCCACTCAGGGCAACGCATGCAAGACGGGGATGAACTCCCAATGACAGACAGGCTTTTCCCAATCCGGTGATTTTTCTGGAATCCAAAAGTCCGAGCATAGTCAGAGTATCGACGGCAGATTCCCAAGAGCCTTCAGACGGTTTATCAAGCCAATCGACCGATTTATAGTCGCAGGAGCCCCATTCGGCACATTCCAGGACCAAAGTGCACAAATCTGTCCTGAGTATTTCCGGGTCCTGACTCAAGGCCAGTTTTTCGTTTTCGCCCCAAAGACGGATACAAAATCCATTGCCGGTTCTGCCTGCACGTCCAGTCCGTTGATTTGCATTGAATTGGGAGCATCGTTTGGTTACAAGCCTTTCCATGCCTATTTTGGGACTGAATTCTGTCACCCTTGCAAGCCCGGAATCGATTACGACCGAAACATCGGGTACAGTTAGGGACGTTTCAGCGATTGCAGAACTTAAAATCACGCGTCGTTTCGCATCGGATGATTTCTGGAGCACCTTTTTCTGCATTTCAATGGGTACAGAACTGTGAAGGATTTCCAAATCAATACTGTCACCATCGATTGTACCCTCAAGCTCGCCCTTCACCTGATTGATTTCCCTGATTCCCGGTAAAAATGCCAGGATTGAGCCTTTGTCTTTCCGATTCAGACATTCAAGAACAGCTTTCGTCATGGACCAATCCTTTTTATAGGTGATTTCGACAGGGTACAGTTTTCCGGGTACAGAATAGACGGGACATTCATCTGGGCCGCCAAGATATTCACAAATCTTTTTCGTATCGATTGTTGCAGACATGATTACGACATACAAATCATCACGCAGGGCCATGACTTCCTTCAAAAAAGCCAGTGCAAGATCAACATCTACCGAACGTTCGTGAAATTCATCGATTACAACCACCGAAACACCAACTAACGAAGGGTCGTTCTGTAATTTTCGGGTTAAAATCGCTTCCGTAAGCACCATAAATCGGGTTTTTGGGCCTGATTTAGTCTCCAAATGCATGGAATAGCCGCAAGTTTCACCGACATTTTCACCAAGCAGGGATGAAACCCTCATCGCAATGTTCAAAACTGCCAATCGCCTTGGTTCCAGCATCAGTATATTGCCTGAAAAATGCTTCAACAGGGCAAACGGCATTCCGGTAGATTTTCCACCGCCAGTATTGGCTGTAAGCAGCATAAAATGACTTTTAGAGCCTTTCAGTGTCTCACAGATTTTGTCCAGATGCGGATAAATCGGGAGATTTTCTATTTCCTTTGGATATTGCATAATCTGTACCCATAAATCGAGGTTGCCGTAAACGACGTTTTTCCTCAATCATTCCGTCCATTTTTAAGGGATTCAATGACTTGAATCAGCTTTTCATCAATCAAATCGATTGCATTTTTGCCTTTAAACGAAGTTTTTTCAACCGTCAGCCTGTCATAAATCAGGAAAACATATCCGATGCTTGAACCGATTTTTCCCGGTAAGGACAGGCTTTTATCGACCGCAAACTGGGAAATATAAACCATCCCAATCAGCAGAAAAGACCTTTGCAGCCCGGAAATCAATGCGCCAAGGGTGATTTTCCATGAACCGAGCGTAAACAGGACTTTTCCCAAAGGTGTCAAAAGGCTGAAAAAAGTCACGGAAATCAATACGGCAAGCGATGGAATCCACCTGATTTTTCCGCGTTTTTTGATTGCAACTAGGATGAAAAACAGGGATACAATCGAAATCTGTACCCATAAATTTTTGACGAACATCAAAATCAGCATGAAAACCAGTGAAAAAATCAATCGAAATACAGAATTTTTCCACAAGTTTTCCACAAATTTGCATTTCATTTTTCCACTTGTGGATTT
>CACYBG010000300.1 GCA_902772605.1 uncultured Spirochaetaceae bacterium | reverse complement strand
TCGGATTTAATACCCCTTGTTTCGCCCCTATTAGCAACGCAGTTTCAAGATGAGGGGCGGGGTATTAAACCCTCCGCTCGAATAATCCGAAAAAGGAGTTGAAAGATGAACAGAATCAGTTCCCAGTTTAACAATACGAACACCCAGTACTTCCTCAGAAAGCAGGAAGTTGAAATGGCAAGGAAGAATACCCAGGTCGGAAGCCAGAGCAGGATTGGAATGCTCCGTGACGACCCTCTTGCAGCGGGACATCTTGTAAGGTATCAGTCTTTTCTGTCCAGGGTGAACGTCTTTGAAAAGAATGCACAGACCCTTGCCGACAATTTTCAGGTCCGCGAAGGATACATAAACCAGAACCTCCAGATAATGCAGCGCGTTCGCGAGCTTGCAGTTCAGGGGGCAAACGGACTCAACACTCCTGAAGACCTCAAGAACATGGCGACCGAGGTTGACGAACTCCTCAAGGAACTCGTACAGAATGCAAACGGAGTGGGACCTGACGGAAATGCACTTTTTGCCGGAACCCGTACGAACGTAACCGCATTCGAAATCTCCATGGGAAACGTACCGGGAGCAAGGGAACCCCTCATTACAGGAGTAAAATACAACGGCAACATCGATACGAACAAGGTTGAAGTCGATGAACATGCATACCTTGACGTGGACAATGCCGGAAACAAGGTTTTCTGGGCTGAGCCTCACGTACTCATGTCACAGCGCGACCTTACGACATGGCAGGCATCGGAAGACAGCGTCATTTCGGTTGACGGAATCGACATTGAAGTCAACGCAGGGGACAACGTATATACGATTGCCGCAAAAATCAACGACAGCGGTGCAGCGGTCAAGGCTTCAATCGATCCTTTGAGCCGCGGTCTCAACCTCCGTACGACTGATGCGCATCAGATGTGGCTCGTCGACAAGAGCGGGGCAGTCCTTGAAGAAATCGGAATGATAAAGGATTCAAGCCAGATGCCTCCATACAACATCGCTTCAAACGTAAGCGTATCCGGCGGTTCTCTCTTCGACTCAGTAATTGCACTTCGCGATGCAATGCTCAGGGGCGACAACGAGGCCATCGGTTCCAGGGTTCTCGGCACCATCGACGAAGGAATGAACAACCTGAACGCAAGGCTTGCAAAGAACGGAAGCGACTATGAGCGCGCACAGAACAACATCCAGCGCAATTCGCTGACAAACCTAAACGTAACGAAACTTGTGGCACGTGAAGGCGACATCGACATGACAGAAGCCATCACCGACATGAAGATGCTCGAGTACGTAAATCAGGCTACTCTCAGTACTGCTGGAAAAATGTATTCAAGCACGCTTCTGGATTACATCCGCTGATTTCAAGGGGCCGCGATTCCTTGAGGCTTTTCCGTGTTTCATCCGTGGGCGAAGGTCCATGGTCGGCAGGATTCCTTCTGGTGTTCGCGGCATGTTTTTTTTCAGGAAGACCGATTTGTTACCGGTAATTCCGATTCCGCTTTTTAGGTGATAAGATGCAGATAGAGACAAAGGGATCGGGAACGATTGAAGTTCCTGAGGACCACATCATCAATATCCCGTCCGGACTGTTCGGATTTGAGGATTATACGGATTTCGCACTGTACGACAGCATTTATCCGCCGTTCGTCTGGATGCAGTCGGTAAAGGAAAAGAACCTTGCTTTCCTGATGATAGACCCGTTTTTGATTTGCGACGGATACGAAACTGACATAGACGACCGTGAGCTTCAGAAGATTGACGTTACGGATCCTTCTCAGGTTCTGGTCATGGCGCTTGTAACTGTCCCGGGTAACGGTCAGCCTGTCACTGCAAACCTCCTTGGACCTGTCGTAATCAACAAGAAGACCCGCGTCGGAATGCAGGTAATCCTCAACGGCGACAGATGGCCTACGAAATTCGACATAGTTGAAGGCATGAAGAGCCTCCGGGAGGGAAAATAATGCTGATTCTTTCCCGGAAGGTTGATGAAAAGATTAAGATTGGAAACGACATCACCCTTACGATAATAGAGGTCCATGGCGACATGGTGAAGATTGGGGTGGAGGCGCCTAAGAACGTGAAGATTTTCCGTCAGGAAGTTTTCGATGCGATTCAGTCCGAAAACAAGGCCGCCGCCGCTCAGATTTCAGAGGACGACCTCAAGAACATTTTCGGAAACTGATTTTCAATGCGACCTTACTTTTGCCCGTCCGCTTCAGGATGGGTTTTTTCATATACGATTTCCGCTTCGCTCTTACGCACGTATACTGGACCGTCATAATCCTTCATGGGTTCGACCTTGTCGGAAATCATCTTTTCTGCTGCTTCAAAAAGCGAGTCTGCACAGTCCGGGGCAGGGGAATAAAGCTTGAATTTCGGAGCGTCCGGAAGCGTTGAAGCCTTTTCGTAAAAATCATCTGCACCTGGACCGCACAGAACGACCGTATCCTCCGGTGAAAAAAGCTTCATTATCTCGTCCTGCGTCAGGTCACCGTCTTCTACGACCTTCTTTCCCTCTGAGTACATTGCGCAGAAATATTCGTCTTCCTTCGCCTCTATCAGGCACAGAACCATGGAACTTTCGTTTCTGAGCGGCCATCTGTATGCATCGAGCGACGGGACTCCGTAAAGAGGCGTTCCGTTGCACAGCGTAAGGGCCTTGAGCGTGCTGAGTCCGAGCCTGAGTCCTGTAAACGTTCCCGGACCTAAAGTCGAAACCGTATAGTCCAGGTCTTGAGGAGTCATCTCCATTTCGCGCATTACGTAATCTATTGCAGGAAGAAGTTTTTCGGATTGCCTTGAACCCAGGTCCAGGACTACCTTAACTGATTTTGAATCTTTTTTTGCTGATACGGCAATCTTTGATACCGCACAGTCTATGGCAAGGGCGTTCATCAGGCTATGCTCCCGTTGTTCCAGTTTTCGATGCGGATGAGCCTTTCTCCGTTTTCATTCGGGGTGATGGTCATCCAGATTGTTTTTGACGGCAGTTCGGACTTTACCTTTTCGCTCCATTCGACTATGCAAACGCCGTCACCGTAAAGCATGTCGTCTGCACCAAGGTCGGCAAAATCCTCGGCTCCCTCGAGCCTGTAAACGTCGAAATGATACAGCGGCATCGATTTTCCCTCGTATTCGCTTATGAGGCAGAAAGTGGGGCTTGTGATGCAGTCTTCAATCCCCATGGCCGATGCAATTCCTTTCGTGATTGTCGTTTTTCCGGCTGCAAGCGTACCCGTCATGGCGATTACGTCTCCGGGCCTAAGCTGTGCACCGATTTTTTTCCCCAGCTCAATCGTTTCTTCCGGGGTTCTTGTCGTGAATTCAAGTGCCGGCATGATCAAACCTGAGGCAGTGCGCCTTTCTTGTAAAGGTCGTCTATGAATTCCCTGAGAGATTTCTTTATCGGCATTACCGGATAGTTCAGGCTCTGCGGAAGCGGATCTATCTCTATGTTCCTTTTTCCGAGGGGATTTACCTCGATGCTGAACCTGACGGGAACCGTAACCTTCTGTGAAAGTATGTCCAGGACGGCATTTCCCCTGTATTTATTGAAATAATAGATTAATCCTTCTTCTTTCGCGATTGAATTGATTTCTAAAACCTTCATATCTTATAGGATAAACCAAATTTCGCATAATTACAACAAAATTCGGCTTATTTCTCCTCCTTAAAACTCCGCTCTGGCGGGAATAGGGATGTCCATCCGTATACATGGGCATATATGCTGTTTTTGACGTGAACGTCAATGTCCGTAAACTTTATGTGATAGAGGGACTCTTCTCCCTCTGAATTCTGCGTGGTTGAAAGGATGATTCCTACGGCCTCCATTTCCTGACCGTCCATCTGGAACTTTACGTTCAGATAGTGCCCCGTCATTATGTCCTGCGAACCGGAAAGGCTGCATCCCGATGCCGAAATGTCCCCCAGTGTACCGTTCATGTTTCCGCTCAGTACTGCATATCCCCTTGAATTTCCGGCTCCCGAACTCCTCGGCTCGACCTCCGTGAAAATGCATGGAACGTTTATTTCCATACGCTTGTAACGGCGCCTCTGAATCGGTATGAGCGACTTAGACGGCTTTACCGCAAGCATGTATTTTCCGTCCATGGCCTCTTCGTACCGTATGACCCTTGCCTGCATTGAGTATGCCGTATTCGACGTTCCGCTGACCGTCAGTATGAATTTCGTCATCGGTGCGGGCTTTATGCTGCTGTTGTAGAATGCCTTGGTGATTTCTATCAGCATTTCCTGCGGACCGTTCTTTACCAGATAGAAAATCCAGTTTATGCCGTTGGAATCCTTGAAAGTGACTTCCTCACCCGGTTTCAGGCTTGACGACAGGGATATGACGTAATCCTGCTCCCTGTAGGCCTCCAGCTTGTAGTTGAGGTGGTACAGGGTGGTGAACTGTTCTTCCCTGGCGTTCTTGGCTTTCATTTCCACGTACTGCTTTTTGAGCAGTTCGTCGATTGCTTCTGCATCGGAGTTCAGGCTGATTATGTCCGGAACGCTGAATTTCCTGCATATGTGCCAGAGCATCTTCGTCTGGTTTTCGGTAAGCGAGGCTTTTCGATATATGTAGTTGATGTCCTTTTTTGTGGTGAGCTTTTTGCCTGATTTGGCCGATTTTGATTTCTTGATCCAGACGGCGGCTTTTTTTGAAACGAACGAGACCAGCAGAATCAACAGTACCGTAGAAATTGCTGCTACTATGATCCAGTATAGGGTGGGGTTGTGTGCTGCCAAAATGGGCGATGGAGCGGCCTCTGATTTCATAAATCACCTCTGTCTGATTTTAGCGGCGGCAATCCGGAATTCCATGTCTGAAGCCTGTGAAGCCGAATGCCGCGTGCCTTTTTTACCGGCAACATCCGTTCAGCGAGTCTATGATCTGCTGCAGTCTGGGACTGATTTCATATTCCGCAAGATCGCCTACGGTAACGGTATCCTTTTCTGACAGAGCCTGTTCGAAATCCTTGAGTATTCCGTAAAAATCCTCGAAGAAATCGCTCAGATCCTTGCCGTCCATCGTAATCTTTTCGTATAAGTCGGGGAAAAGTACGCTCAGCCTTGCAACCCTTACGAATTTTGCCATTTCATCTGCAAGCGTGTTGATTATGGCAAATGCTTCACCGTCCTTTCCGCTCTGAATCAGTACGGAAATCTCCCCCATGTTTTCATTGAGGGCGGTGAGGGTCCTTGCACTGTCACCGAATGAATCCAGAATCTGAGCCTTTGAAATGACAGTCAGTTCAATCGACGTGTCGTCTTCAAGCGGTTCCTTCTGAATGTCGTCTATATCCTCTGCGGAAACCGACTTACCGTTCAGGACTATTCCCGTGGTAGTTGCATCTTCCTTTTCTATCGCTTCCTCGAATGACTTGAGGAAATCACCGACGGTCTTTTCGTTTTCAAGGGTGATGTCCACCGGACTGTCGTTAACCTTCAGCTTCATGGCTTACCTCATTTTTTTCTGCTGTTGTTCATAGAATCGGCCCAATTAGTGATGGAGGTCTGCTGACTTTCCAAGCTGTTCAAAGTGCTTTCCATTGTGGAATATTTTGATTTGAGCTCTGCTTCTTTATCGTCAAGTTGTGACTGAAGTTTAGTAATCTTTGAATTTGAGGAGTCTATTCTTGTCTTGAGGGCGTCATTCTTTGTGGATATGATTCCCCCGGTCTGAGTCCATGCCGTAAGCTGCTTGTCCATGAGGTATCCGATTCCGTTGTCGATTATGAGGTCGCCGTCGGTATCGAATCCGAAAAGGTCCTTTATCTGGTCAAGGTTGGATTCCAGCTGTGCATCGAGTTTCTTTTCGTCGATTTCAAGGTATCCCCTGAGCTGTGATGCATTGTATCCGCTGCTCCTTCCGCTTGCATTGGTTGATATGCCTATCTGGTTGAGCATGGTTATGTCCGCATCGTAACCGTAGTTGTAGCTGTTGGACATAATCTTCTGGAACTGGGACTTGCCGTTGGTCAGAGTGAAGTCTCCCTGGAACATTCCGAGCTTTTCCATGGCCTTTTCAGCCTCTGCTTCGGAAAGGTAGTCCAGTTCGTTGACTATTTCGGGCTTGTTCGTGGTCAGTATGTTCAGTTCCGCAATGACCTGATTGTATTTTCCGACGAACGTAATCAGTGCGTCCTTTGCGCTCTCCTTGTCCGGATTGATTGTGATTGTGGCAGTCCTTTCGGTCTTTTCGTGGAGGTGCAGCGTAACGTCGGGAATTACGTCGTCAATGTCGTTTGTCGGACGGGTTATGGTGATTCCCTCATATTTGATGATTGCATCAGCAGCGTTCTGAACCGGATGATTCGGAGTGAATCCCGTTCCCTTTTCGGAGTCGTATGATTCCGGTACGGTCATGGCAATGGTCTTTCCCGTGTTGCTGTTGCGGATTATTATGCTTAC
>CACYBG010000299.1 GCA_902772605.1 uncultured Spirochaetaceae bacterium | reverse complement strand
ACAATTGGCTGTACCGCAGTCGTTTTTTGAAACTTTGTCTGGCGATTTTTACACCTGATTATTTTTTTACCTTAATATCCCGTTAGACGTTTGCTTACCGTAATGGCAAATGCAAAAGCCAACAAAGAGAGCAAAAGACAAATAAGAGCTATTATTTTGTGCTTTAGCTGATTTTTCCTAATTTCAGGAGTAACAGCATTATTATTTCTTGATTTTAAGTATTCCAGCATTTCTGGAGTTAACAGATACCCTTTCCCCTTTGTGTTTGCAAGAATTTTTTTCATTTCACCATTTTTGTAACAAAATACGAGAGTCTGTAATCCCAACGTTTTTCCTTTTACTTTAATTTCCAAAATTTGTTCCCAGGAAATTTTTGAAATGATTTTATTCGAATCGATAAAGTGAAGGTTCTTGTCTGTTACTCCAATAAAATAAATTTGGGGTGTCAAAGACATCGTTTCTGTTGCTTGAAAAATTCCGATGATGTTTTCATCGTGAATATTTTGTTGAAGTAATTCTCCATAATCTTCTGTTTTAAACATTTTTTCTCCCCTGCCCCATTGCGGGTGTTATTGTTAACACCGAACAATCCGCTTTCGGATTTTTCAGCGTTTCCTTAACTTATCGAATGAATGTCCCTTTTATGCTTCTTATTCTTCAATTGAAATGCTCTTGACTATTTTGTTTAAGAAATCTTCAGAGTAATCTTTTGAGTAGGGAAGGAAACTTGCCAGCTCATAATGCAAATCCTTGAAATACACTATGCCAAAACCGATTCGTTCATTATTTTCGATTTTGTATTTTACTTTTGCTGTAACTGCGTTTTCATAGAATTCGCTGTCAATCCATTCGATATCTGTTGCGTTTACGCTTGCCAATGAACTTAGAATTGAACCGGAAAGAGAATCCTCTGGATTTGGTGCTTCGGATTTAAAATCATAAATCAAATTTACTGCGAACCTGTCTTCCTTTCCGTCGGCAAAAACTTTCATTTCGGCGATATCCACATCGACATCAACATTCATCTCGGAAAATTTAAATGGATATTCAAAACTCATATTTCCATTTTTTATGACGTTCCAGTTTCTCTTTATGATATAAGAATCGGAGTTGAGTTTTGACAGGAAAAGGATTGTGCCAGACATTAAAATCAATGTACCAATATATACGATTATTTTAACTGTTGTTTTTCGATTTTTTACCAGAGCATAAATTCCGGTTCCGATTAAAGCTCCCAATGCACCGACAATAGCAGCCAAAGCAACCCCGTTTATATGAACGGCAAGAACATCTTTCAAAAAATTTGCAAAAGCCAGATTCACGCCAGCCATCGAAGCGATAAAAACTACTTGCCAATAATCAGTTTTCTTTTTTTCATTTTCCATTTTTTTCTCCAGAGGGGTCCAATGCGCCTGCCAACATAACACCTGGCTGTACCGCAGGTAGCTTGGGTGCCTGTTAGCTACGAACATTTGTCATGCCTTATTTATTAAAATTATCGTTGTGAGTTCCTGTATTAACCTATGAGATCAACGCAACGAGAATATAAAAATCGTCATCGCTTACATAAAAAGATTTTCGTAGCATTACAATTTCTCTCGAATCCAATAATCCTTGTATGAATATCCGTCCATTGTTCCGATTAGGAATTCTTCTGATTTCGAGAATCCCATACTTTCAAATGCAGATTTTCTTTCTATTGCATAAAGAGGTATTTTTGTTGCAATCATTTTTGTTTCAAAAAGTGAATATGATGAATCAAGCAATAGAGTCACAATTGATTTAATCTCTTCTGATTTTTCGTATTTTGATTTCAAATCAAGCCTTAAAATACCCGTGTGATTGAAAAAATCATCAGCTTCCCTATGAAAAAGTTCGATTGTACCTATCGCTTTGCCTGATACCTTATCAATCACGCTCCAGCGGACAAACCATTTTGATTTGTAAGATTCAAGCCAAAAATCAATCGCTTTTTTCATCCGTTCTAAATCTTCATAATAAAAATTATCACCATGACAGTTGTCACTATTAAAAAATGGAAGTGCATT
>CACYBG010000298.1 GCA_902772605.1 uncultured Spirochaetaceae bacterium | reverse complement strand
CTCCCGTCCAAAATGTTTAAGCGAAAGAACCGCCCCATTTCCCCTGACCATCCTAACATTCCTCCTTACTGGAAAGCGAGTGCGTTGTCAGGACGGAGCGGAGAACGGTATTTTTATATCATTACACTAAAAGATTTTCCGTCATTCAAGGATATGAATGACGGAAAATCTGAAAAACTATTCACCCTTTACCGTAACAACCGTGCTGTAGGAAACAGAATAAGATTTTCTTGTCGTGTTTCCTTTTGTGCTGTTTGTCTTTAGGACGATGCAATATGGAGTTCCGATTTCCAGTTCTGACGGCAAAAAGAATTCAAGTGTCTTTGAAACATTGCGGATTAGTTTCGCAACCTTTATCCATTTACTCTCATCAGAAACAGGTTCTTGCTTTTTGGTCGCAGGGGCGAAGAAAACTCCACCGTCATCACCTGCGATTTTTAGCCTTGTTCCTTCAATGCGGATAGACTTTCCGGATGTGAATTCTGTCGTCTCCTCGCCTGTGAAAAGGTCTGTCATGGTTCCAATTATTGGGCTTGTGTCGGACATGACGATTTTCTTGATTCCGAGTGAAGATACAGCCTCGTTCGTTACTTTTGAGGATGTGAACTTCACTTGGAAACCGGGAATGGTCGCCGTTTCTGGGGTATCACCTTTGACTGTTCCGCTCGTAGTGATATAAAGCGTTCCCAAATCAAAAAGGTTCACCGCCTCGCCACGGCTCAATGCCTCAAGAATTTCCGCCTTGAAAAGCGATGCCATGTGCTTTGCCATGATTGCGTTCGTTCCCACTTCCTTCTTCTGGATCCTCGCAATCAGGTGGTCGATGTTTACGGTCGTGCGGTCAAATTTCGCATAGTATTTGCCGCCCCTTTCAAACGGATTCGCGACAAGCGTTACAGTGCCTGTTCCGTCTGAATCCTCATAATCAATTATAGTTGTATTACTCATACTTTGAGTTCCTCCCCTGATATTTCGGGGTGCTGAGAGTTGGAAATTGCCCGTAAGTCGCTGCAATTTCATCCTACTTGACGAGGACACCGCATAAAAAGTATGATTCAAAAAGCTACTAAAGAAAGATGCCTATATGGGGTGTCGGTTCTTTAAGCCTTTGAGCAGATACGCCAATATCTACTCAAGGGCAATTTTTTTTCCTTTCATGCTACCTCCTTCGGAATATATGTAAGAAGCGTTGCAATCCGTCCTGCAAGAATTACACGACGCACACTGTCAAACTGGAAAGCCCTTATGTAATGCTCATAAACATTGCAAGCGCAGTCAAAACTGATTTCGCACACATCAGCAATCTCGAACGGATTTGAAAGCCCCAGGTTGTGGATGAACACAAGGGGAGCCATTATGAAAGCCGCAAAATGATTTGCCTCTTCTTCAAGTCGTTCGTAACTTCCCATGCAGTTCGCTTCCAAGTGACCAAGCTGAATGTGCGCAATCTCATGCCATATCGTGAATTTGATTCTGTTGTAGTCAATTGCATCATTGTAGTAGATGATGTACTTGCCGCAGATTTTTATGCTGTAGCCGTCCTCGTATTTTGACAATACAAAACCCCTGTCAGCCGCTGGAATCTCAGAGTATTTCTTTATCTCAATTCCGAGCAGAAACGCAACCTCAAAGCAGTTCACGGGGAACAGTTTCAGCCCCAAATCTTCTATAAGGTCGTTTGCAATTTCTTCTATTCTATCATAGTCACGTCCTTTCAAAATCTTTTTCATGCAGCTATTTTCCTCCGTAAAGAATACGAACAAACCGTTCCCTGTCTTCGGAACTCATGTTGGGAGCGTTACGTGCAACGAGTTTGAATGCAAGCTCCAGATCGTCATCGGCTCCGGCTGGTTTTACTTTGTCCGTCTTTCCGCTGAGATAGTCGGTCGAAGTTTCCAATGCGTTCGCGATGTTCAAAAGAATCGCTCCTTTTGGCTCGCGGTCGCCCTTCAGGTAGTGCGAGATAGCCCCTTCCGTTAGATTTGTTTTTTGGGCAAGCTCCTTCTGCGTAAGTCCCCTTGTTTGTATCAAAGCGGCAAACCTTTCTTTGAATACTCCATCTGGCATAGTTTCCTCCATGTAAGATTTCTTATACTCTTAATCTAATAAGAATAGTTGTCATTGTCAAGTAAAAGTTGACAAATTTTTCTAAGAAAAATATCGTTCTTGTTATAATTGGAATGACTGTATTGTTTTAATAGGAACAAGATTATTGTAGCTTGCTTTTTATTGTCATTGAAAAAACACAGACCAGACCTGTGGAGCAAACAAAGGTTAAACCCCTGTGAATAAATGAAGAAGGAAAAAGCCCCAAGTGTTATAGTGGGAGAGCGGTTGCAACGCATCTCGGACAGAAACACAAGGGGCAGAATGAACGAATAAAGTCAGGCATGTACGAAATTGCATAATCCGTTTCAACCGATACCAATTCATATTTCGGCTGATTTTTCAATAAAAAATATTTTTTCCGCAAAAAATCACTCTCTTTTTTAACAATAGCTTTGTAAAAGATGGATAAATAACATCTTCTAAGGAGCATATTATGAAACATTTGTCGAATTTATTGAATCAGATTGTTATTGCAAGGATGGAAAGCGGTGAGAAGGAAAAAGTCAGTCATTTACAGGCATTCGAAGCTCTGAAAATTGTAAAAACACTTGAAGTTAGAACTCAGGAAGATGTACTTTTGTTTTGTGCGGCTATGAATCTTTTGAATACTTATGTAAAACAACCCGGTAGAAAAATAGGGTATTTTTTCAAGTCGTATTTGAATTATTAGTTTCAGGCGCTGCTGGAAAACAGTGTCCAAGGGGTAAATGTAGGCATGGACATCACTATAACAAAGAAGGGGGAACGCTGTTGCTTTGGTAATAATTCAGATAGAGGAGGTCCAGTTTAGTTTCCATCAGATAAGGGTTTCAGACGAAGCCTTAAATTTGAAATTAAACTCAGATGTTGTAAAAAATTTGGTCTTTGACGGTATCAGAAAACAGATGTGTGCCGCTACTATTTTTGAGATGGTGAAAAAAATATGAGGAAATTTTACAAAAATTTGTATTTCTGTGCTATAATAATACACATGAAATATTCTTCAACTAAAAAGACGCAATTTATTAGTCAATGTTTCTTCTTGGCTTTTATTGAAAGTAAGAACTATAAAGAAAATTTGGATAATTTCATTGATGCAGATGATTCTGGATATTCTTTTAGGCTTAAGGATTTCATAAACCATCAGAAAGAAACAAAAAAGACTATGGGATTAATTCCTGTTGATGTTCTTGTTGAAAACGAATGTTCTCCAGAATTAATTGATAAAAT
>CACYBG010000297.1 GCA_902772605.1 uncultured Spirochaetaceae bacterium | reverse complement strand
CCGAACTCCGACAGCGTTAAGTTTTCTTTTGATATGACCCCGATTAAAAACCTGAATCTTGGATTCAACTTCATGTTCATGCGCCATGGAAATTCATCCGAAACACTGCCTGCAGATGAAGCCGTAAGGTATCTGGTAGCCGACCCTGAAGTGTACGCAACGGACGGAAGCATCTATCAGCACACTGTAAATGTCTGTGATGGAACTGAAGGATGGGGATATCTGAGTTCTGCATGGCACAAACTGAACTTCCTGAATCAGCAGCACAAAATGTATCTCTTCCAGATTGGGTTGGATGCTGATTACTGTACTCCGAAATTCAAGTGGGGACAGTTCACGGTACGCGGCGGATATACGGCAGAGTTCATCATCAACAAGGGTGTAGATTCTCACATGTTCCCTGGTGTCAGAGCAGAAAAGGAGGTAGGCGACACATACTCATACAACGGACATTCATATACCGCTGAAGAATTGGTAAACATGTTCAAAAACGATTGGATTTCTAACCTGACGAATCAGTTCAACAATTACCTTTATCTTGCAGTTCAATACAGATGGTAGTCAATTGAATTAAAAAATCGTTGTCCTCCGATTATCAGTCGGAGGATTTTTTTTGCATTCCAAGGATTTACTTTTCGCCGGTTTACCGATGGATGATAAAATCGGTTTTTGGCTTACAATTTTAAAACTTCCTTATTTCCAGATTTTTCTTTTTTATGGGATTTCGATTGGACTTTCTTTTTAACTCCGTTGATTCCGCAATGAAATAAACGGCAAAAATTTTTTCACAGTTCGCATCGATGTGAAAAACCGTTTCTTTGCCATCTTTGTCTGTACATCCCAAAAGCTCCGACTGAATTATAAATGCATTTAAATAGTCGTCTTCAAAAGATGCAACGATTTGAAAATCAGCAGGGGCATTTCCATTGTTCTTTATGCAGACATATTCCTGGTCAAGCCATATGGAATCGACAAAATTAACGTCATTGTGAAAAGACTTTTTTTCATTGTAAGACAAATCGGTTTTTCCGACAGTCGAAAAAAGTTCCATGCGGTCAACTATTATAAGCTGCGGAGTCTTATGATGAGCGTTCTGCCAGTCCATGGTTTCGCCGTAAACAAGTACGCGCTGATTCAGCATCGGGCGGTAAGTGTCGTAATCTTTTTTTCCGTTCAAAAAGACAAGCTGCCGTTTTTCCGATTTGGTTTTTCCTTGCAGAATCCAAACGTTCTCTTCCCTTCCAACGCCGCCGAATTCATCCACCGGAAACGATTCGCTCTTAACGGTCCCTATGAAATAAAGTTTTCTTCCTTCAGAAAAAGCTGCAAACGCTTCAACAAATAAAATCAATGCAATTAAAAATTTTTTCATCATTCCCACCTGAAACAAAACAGCCGGCAAGGATTATGCCCCCCACCGGCTTTTTTCAATTACTGCATGTCCTCAAAAAATTCAAAGTTCACTTTTTTATCTTTCTTTTTCAGCTGCTGATATTTCATCAGTTCAAAATTGATTCCGTCAACAGTGGCGTTTTCATCGTTCCCGTTTTTAAGCTGCGACTCCAAACTTCCACAGATGAACGAAAGCAGGAACAGGTCACCGTATCTGCTGTTTGAAATTTCTTCAGGCCACCATTTGGCACTGATTGAAACCAGTACAGCGTCACTTGCAGAGGCAAAATCAATGATTCTGGAATATTTATTAAGGCTTTTTGTTGAAAAATCGGTTTCCTTTCTGAACTTTTCAATCAGAGTCAGGATTTCACTCTTTTCTTCGTCAGACACATAAGGAGGCCATATTGCATCAATCATTTCCGATATTTCAATTCCATCGCCGTAATTTTCCAAGTATTCCTTCCACTCGGCAGGCATCGGAACATTCTTGCCGCTCAACTCGGAATTGACTGCAATCGGAATTGCAAAAAGAAACACTCCTCCCTGAACTTCACACGGCTTGATTTTAAGAAGTTTTTGTTCCAGCTCATTCTCGTAATCAACAAGACCGTCTGAAAAATCAAACCACACCTTTGATTTGAACCCAGGTCTCACGGCAAATGCAACCATACCATTACCGGAAGCATCGTCATCAAAGTTAAAATTCTCAAACACGGCGAAAATCGATTTGATGTAACCAGCCAAAGAATTTACATTTGGACAGCGCACTGAAGTGACCTTATCAGGCTGAAGCAGCACAATGTTTTTTGCATTAACGGAAGGCTTTGCAGACACGGCAAAAACCAATCCAACGACCATAACCAAACAAGCCGCAAATCTTTTCATTTTTTCCCCTATAAAAAATAATTTAATCGACATACCCCGCAAGACAACAAAAGTCCCCTGTGGAATACGTTTAATTCACGACTCCAGTATATGCGTAACGCTCATGATGTACAATAGATTCAGGATGATGAGGCAACGTTGGGAAAAGATGGCAGCTGTTAAAGCGTTTCAGGTCATTTCGATATTTCGACAAGTCCAGTCCATCGCTACACTCAATAATCAAGTCGGTTGCTGAACGTAGTCGAAGCAAATCTTTCCACTCTAAATTTTCAATCCACAACAAAAATCTCCCATTTTTTTTACAATCATGATTTCCACGGAATATTATAATGATGGAGGTGAAAGGTGTAGAGGATAAAAAACTCAAGGCTAAAAAAAAATGAGCAAGCTTTGCTTGCGACGAGTGCAGTCAAAGCATACCCTCAATTCGCAATTAAAAAAATCGGCATTCGACTTGAACGATATAAAATCCTCTGCAATAAACTGAATTTCAGTGAGTTTTCTCACTGGATTTTTTTTTACTCATGATTTAGAGTTAAGTTTGAGCCAAAAAAACTGGAGGAATCATTATGAAAAAAGCCTGTAGAAGAACTGTTTCAGCCGTTTTGACGTTGGTTTGTCTTTTCTCGATTATGTTTTTTTCCTGCGACGGTGGATTTTATGCTTCATCGGATGATGAAATCATATTCAGGACCTATGATGCAAATTCATGGAGAGATACCGGTAACCTTTATGCAAACCGCGGACGAAGCGTATTCAGGGCACCCGACGATCCAAGCACCGAAAATTATACCTAT
>CACYBG010000296.1 GCA_902772605.1 uncultured Spirochaetaceae bacterium | reverse complement strand
TCTTTTGTTCCGTTACCGTCAATATCTCCGACGACATGGAACGTGAAATCAGCTTCATTGAATTCAGTGTTGACAGGCATTCCGTAACAAGCAACGAAACATGTTGAAATACCGAAAGTTGCAAGCAAGCCGGTAACAGGCCGCAAAAGTTTCTTTTTTAAATCTTTCATATGACCACCGCCTTAAAATAGATTTCTTAAAAATGGTAGCATATAATATGTTTATGTGCAAGCAACGTTTCAATATCGTGGCGGATGAAACTACATTCTGAAATCATACCCGAAACTAAGCGTCTTGAAATTCAAAGGAGCTTCAAGCACATAGGATTTTTTGTTTCCCGACTGATCGATGACTTCAATTTCCGCAGGTTTTCCGTCCGGCGTCATGTTCTGAACGTTCAATATTAGTTCATATCCGTATTTCAATTCATAGACAGAAGTCTTACCCTCGGAAAGTTTTACGTCACTAATCCTGTTTGTCTGAATCTGATCCCGAGTCGTAACGCCCGTGTTGAAAACGTCATCAGAATTCGGGTTGTAGTTTTTGTAACCAGAAATGCCGACACTTCCAGACTTTACGGTTATGGAAACAGACTTCTCAGGAACCAGGGCGACATACAATAAATCCCTGCCATTCTGAGACATGCAGGCTGACAGAAAAAACGACAAAAACAACACGCTGAACGTCAAAATGATTCCATGTTTTTTCATTTCCAACTCCGTTTTTTATTTTCTGAAAACATCGGTCAAGTCTGACTTTTTACCGACTGTAATTTTGTCGATTAAAATTTTCCGCCGCCAAGGGTGACTGAAAATCTAAATGAAACGTCCGGTGATTTTCCCATGTCCAGCCAGGTGATGTACGGTCCAGCCGAAACGGTCAGAATGGAAATGGGTGTCCACGAAACGGATGCGGAAACTATTCCCGAATACGGCATGAATGCTTTTCCATTGGACAAAAGTTCGGCAGCTTCGGAAATGGAAGTGACGTTTGATTTTCCAAAATAAAAAAGCGTAAAGAGTGTTGCACTCAAATCGGAACCGCCGATTCCCGCCCAGTTCAATGTTGCGGCAAGATTGTGACCGTAAGTTGAAAATTCATGGTCGTCCTTGTTGCCGTCGAAATAATATTGCCCCATGAGCGTAATCTGAGGATCGGACCACATGTGCATTGCGCCGACCGTTCCCTGGAAAATGAAGTCCTTTGAAGCCCAATCGGAATTTTCATCCCACTGAGATTGACTTCCATAGCTGAGGACAGCTTCTCCGAACACTCCGACTTTTCCGTTGATTATGCTTCCTGATGCGGTCGCCATGATTTTCGGAGCACTGAGATACTTGAAAACTCCACCGAATCCAAGTTCCCAACCGCCGAGCACGACTTCCATTTTGGCGGCAAGTCCTGTCTCCTTCAAAAGATTCGGGAACATTACGTCGTCCATGTATTCGTCTAGGCTTCCGTTTTCTGCCTCTTCCTGCGATGAAACTTCCGGCATGAAACTTTTTGTCGAAGGAACGACATAAAGCCAAAGGCAGTTCTGAGACCCCGGGAATGTAATCTGAGTCCTAAGGTTTATGCTTCCGTCAACCTGAACGTCAGTGTGCTCCGGATCGATTGAAGATGTATTTATCATGTCGGAAACGGGACTGAAGAAAAATCCCGCACCCCAGGAAACGGTGTGAAGTCCAAATCTGAAAAACACCCTGTCAGCAATTGAAAAATCAGTGAACAGTTCCTTCAGGTACAGCCAGTTTGAAATCGTGAAATTCGGAATGGTAAGGGATGCAGGCAGATTAGAAACGTCAGCGCCATTTACCAGACCTTCAAGCCAATCGGCAACGTCATCGGGAATGCCGTCCGGTGGAGTATAGGAACCGTCTCCATCAGGATCTGCGTCACCGGTGTTGACAGTCCCGTAACTTCCGGAAACACCGACCGTATCCTTGTACGGATAGTTGATTCCGAATTTCGTATAAAGGCGCAGGGTCGAATTCGGTCTGGCATCAATGTAAAGCGACGCACCTGCCGACGGTTTCATCCTGCTGTCCAAAATCCTTTCGCCGAAATTCTTATCGTCGTTACGGACAAGCGGAACAAAAAATGAAAGTCCGGTGTCAAAGCTTCCGCCTATCCTTACGCTTCCCGCTTCAAAAAGGTTTCCCTTTGCCAAAGCCGACGACTTTTCATCAAGGACGCCCAATTCTTCAATTCCGTCATCTCCGAAAATATCATCATCGGCACTGCCGAAAAGGTCTTCATCAGAATATCCGAATACGCTGTCGTCTGACACCGTGTCAGTCAAATCTGAAATTCCGTCATTACTCCCAAAACTTCCATCGTCCGAAAAAATCGCTTCATCGGAAAAATCCATGTTCTGAGAAAAAACTGCGGTTGAAAAAATCAAAAGACCGACAGTGCAAAGGAAACTTTTTTTCATCAGTTCAATCCTTCAAGATAAGCCTTCGTAAAAATTGAATCCGGCAGTTTATCAAACGTCAGGTCGGTTATGACTTCCTGCGTATTTTCACCCTTGTTCAATTCATCGCGCAATATGATTTGAGTCGGAACATATCCGGCCGGAACCTTTGCATATTTCGGAAGAAGAACGGTACGCATCAGTCTGCCAGAACCGGAATAATCTTCTTCCTTCAACGTCAGCGGAACATCTTTCCTGATGTAGTAAACGCTTTTTGCATATGCAGGCTTTGATGTTTTTGCAGTCAGAGTAACAATGTAAACCGCATGCTTACCCAACACGCCTTCCTCAAATTTTTCGACCGTGTAGTTTTTCCTCCAGTCTTCAGAAGTCTGGTCTACGTCATCGATGTTCAGGTCAGATTCTCCGAGCGCATCTTTCAATGACGAGTGAGTGTATTTTCTACTGATTGGATCGTATGCCCAAATGTTGTCTCCGTCGCGAAGATATCCGTTTCCCTTATCGGCTTCAGGAAAGAGCTGAACTATGGTCATCAGGTCTTTTTCCGTGCGCTGGAAGACCTTGTATTTCAAGCTTCTGTCTGCCTTTCCGGGTTTCTGAATCAGCAGCGATATGGTTGCAGAATAATCGCCATGATATGCAAGAATGTCGCTCGTCTGCTCCATCAACTTGTATGCCTTTTCAGCAGACTTTGAATCAACCTGGGAAAATGCCGCTACAGACATAAAAACGAGTGCTCCGGTCAAAGCGACAAAGAACTTATTAATAGAAGATTTCATGTTTACCTCCAAAATCAAGTGGAATCCTGCCTCCGAAAATAAAAGTTCCGAAGACTCCCTAAAATGTTTTACGAATCAAGGGTCCAGGAATTCAAAATCCGCAAGACCCCCAAATTATAACAGTCAAAAAAACTTTTGGTTACTTCACGGTCCTCAACGCTTCTGCAGGACTCATTTTCGCAGCCTTTTTGGATGTTCCGCGTACTGCAAGAGAAGTCAACAGAATCATCAGTATGTACTGAATCAGGATTGAGAAGAACGAAAGCGTAAACGTCATGTGTCCGTCGTGCAGGAAAAACTGAACAGATTCGGCGGTATACTTCGGTATTCCCAAAATCAGCATGAAAACGATTGCGACGACAAATCCGACTAAAGCTCCGATTATGCAAAGTGCAATTGCTTCAATCGTGAACGTGCGTCCCGTATCCTTTCCGGTCATTCCCAAGGCACGCATGGTTCCGATTTCACGAATTCTTTCGTAAAGCACCATCCTGTACGTATTGGAAACACCGACCATTACAATCAGCAGTATGACGATGAGAATTACCGTCGTTACGATGTGGACGACATTCATTGCAGTTTTCAATCCGGGTGCT
>CACYBG010000295.1 GCA_902772605.1 uncultured Spirochaetaceae bacterium | reverse complement strand
GGAAGTGATATGATTTAGATTTTTGGTACAAATCGCAACTTCAACTTGCATTTTGTTCCGTTTTATACACCAATTTAAGTATGGTTAAAATAAAGTCTGCCTCATCCTACAACAGTGAAAGTGGGTGAAACTTTTTGCAGAATATGATAAAATCTTCTTCAATATAATATCAATATGAAGAACCTTTTTTCCGTATTGCCGCAGGATTTTTTTAAGCCGCTCGTAAGCCGATACAGGGACCAGTATGCGGACTGTCTTTTGGCAATCTACAGTTCATATAAATCAGAAATCTCTTATGGCGTGAACAGGGAAAATATTGTTGCGACCCTTACCGACTATTTCAATTCTCGGACGGATGAAATCAGTTTTGGGGATGACGACGAGGATTTCGAAAAGGATGCCAGAAGCAAGGCTCAGGGTACAATCAATTATCTTAAAAACTGCGGTTGGCTTGATTTTGAGGATGAAAAAAATTACGTTCAGAATGTCCTTTTGACTGATAATGCCGTTTCCTTTATCCGCACGATGAATGAGGTCATCAGAAACGAAGAGACAGAATACCAGGGACTGATTTCCCAGATTCACGCGGTGTTGCAGAACGAGGAATTGTATTCAAAGCCCTACCAGTTTATTTTGAAAAACGTGGCGGCGAGCACCGAACAGCTTGTTTCCAGCCTGAAAAAACTAAGCATTTCAATCAAAAAGCACATCGACCGGCAGACCAAAAACAAGGAGCTGAATGCGGTGCTTGAACTCTTCGCGTCTTACAACGATGAGATTGTGTCTAAATCGCTCTACCGCCTTAAGACCAGCGAGAACGTTGGCCGCTTCCGCCAGTCCATAAAGATAAATCTGGACAAGATGCTTTCAACCCCGCAGATAATGAACGATTTGGTGAGCGGCTACATGGAGATTGAGCAGGAGGAAAACAAGGACATTGCAAGGGAAAAGATTGTGGAAATCATCGTCGATGTAAAAAGCGCGTTTGAAAATCTTGACAAGATAATCGCTGACATTGACCGCAAGAACAATCACTACATGAAAAATGCTGCTGCCCGGGCAAAGTTTGAGCTTTCAAGCGGAATAAATCAGGAGGGAAAAATCAATTCGATTTTGCGGTATCTCTCCGAGTTTTCAGATGATGATGAGGAACTTGACGGAGATTTGTTCGACGTGTTTTCCCAAAAATTCATTAGCGAAGAATCCGTCAAGAAAGTTCCCGAAAAGAAAAGCTATGATGCGGTCGCTTCCATTCAAGCGGCTGAAAGTTTGACAAGGGAAGAAAAGGAACTCAGGAAAAAACTTTTGCAGGACAGACAGCAACTGAGGATTTACCGGAAGAAGATTGAAGATTTTGTCAGTGAAAGATTCGGCTCACGCAATTCATTTCTTGCATCGGAGATTAAAATAGAAAACCGGAAGGATTTTGAGACTCTGATTTATATCCGTCTCTTCGCGCAAAGCTCAAGGCACTACGGCGTAAAAAGAACAACAAACAGGGTGCGCACGGACAAAGCTGAGTTCATGGACTTTGAGATAGTTAAAAAGAAAATTGCAGGAGGAAAATTATAAATGTTTGAGCCTCTGGAACCAATCGCGTCTTCAAGCAGCCAAAAGGAAAAATTTTCACGGGCCGCCAACAATCTCCTGAACCGATGTTTTATCCTCAAAAAGAAAGAGGACACGAGGCAGGATTACATTTACATCAAGGACAACAGGGAAAGCTTCGGCATCTTTTTTGACATGCTTGGTTACGACATAAAAATTGATGAGGATATTGGACTGATTTCAATTAAAAACAGGAACGGCACCGGCAGGCTTCAGTTCACGAAATTCCAGAGCATAATGTTCTTAATCATAAAACTTCTTTACCTTGAAAAGCGAAACGACCTTTCCACCGACGGAGACAAGGTTACGGTCAGCGTTCAGGACATCCGTGACAAATACAATGTTCTCAAAATCAAAAACAAGCAGAAGCTGGACAAAAACAGTGAGCGCGAGATTTTTGCCCTCTTCAAGAGATACAACCTCATAAGAAACCTTAGCTCGGACATTGCGGACGGCGAGACCAGGATAGAGATTTATCCTTCCATAATGATTGCTATTCCAAACGAAGGAATAACGCACTTGTATGAAAGCGTAAAGGAAAGGCTTGAATCTTATGAAGGAGGGGATGATGCAGACGATGCAGACGAAGAAACTGAATAGGGTTCGTCT
>CACYBG010000294.1 GCA_902772605.1 uncultured Spirochaetaceae bacterium | reverse complement strand
CTTGTCCAGTACGAGATAGAAACGGGAAGGAAGCACCAGATACGATGTCAGAGCGCAATGCACGGGCATCCGCTTGCAGGCGATTCGGCTTACGGAGGAAAGGGGCATACCTTTTACCTCCATTCTGCGGCGATGCTGTTTCCAGCCGAAAATCCGCTTGGCATTCCGGAAAAGATTTACTGCCCTCCACCGGTCGACTTCAAAAATTTTCTTGATTTAAACTTGATAAATTGGGATGGACAACTTATAATTTCCTACGGAGGCGCTGAATAATCCGAAACCGGCTCCGGTGTCAGAAATGACATTGGCAATGCATGAAAACGGTCGGCCGCTGCGCACTCCACCGGGATCTTGATTCCTGAACCGGGGGATTCAATGCGTCCTGGCTTTAGTTTAGCCCCGGAAGGCAGAGCCCGTTTGAGGCCAAGCATCGAAGAATGAACATATTAAAAATATTTTTCAAGCACAGGTTCACGATATACGCCCTGGTCGGCGAAAGCGGAACCGGAAAAAGTTACCATGCAAAGCTCGTGGCGCAAAAATACGGGCTGACGGCCCTCATAGACGACGGGCTTCTGATTCAGGACGACAAGATCATAGCGGGACACACGGCAAAGCATGAAAAGACCTACATGGGTGCCGTACGCATCGCACTGTTCGACGACAAGGAATACAGGGACGAGGTCGCAAAGGCCATAAGGGTCAACAAGATAAAGAAAATCCTCATAATCGGCACAAGCGAAAAGATGGCGAAAAAGATTGCCGAAAGGCTTCAGCTTCCCCCTCCCGAGAAAATCATAGACATACACAGCATTGCAAGCGACGAGGAGATTCAGGCAGCCATACACAGCAGGAACGTAGAGGGACGTCACGTGATTCCTGTGGCTGCGGTACAGATAAAGAGGAGCTATCCACAGATATTCGTAAAGTCGCTGCACGACTTCTTCACCCGCGGAGGAAAACTCAAGAAGACGGCCAGCGGAGACTCCAAGGTCTGGGAGAAATCCATAGTCGCACCGGAATTCAGCAAGAAGGACAGGGTCGAACTTTCGGAGGCGGCTGTCACCCAGATGGTCATAAAGTGCGTCAAGGAATTCAACGAGCAGGTCAGCATCAAGAAACTTGCCATAAAGACCAGCACGAGCGGATACAGGCTGATAGTAACCGTCGACGTTCCGTTCGGAAGGCAGCTTACGGGACTGATCAGGGACATACAGCAGTGCATTACCGACAGTCTCGAACGAAACTCAGGAATACTGATAGAGGACGTGAACATAATAATCGACAGGATTACCGGTTTTGAACCCAAAAAAAAGGGCCGGAAAAGCCAGGAAAAAAAGTCCTGACGCCTCCGGTTCCATATTCAGACGAACAGATGTACATGCCCCGCAAAATCTGACGGGGTGCGGATTAAACTTCAGTCATCCTCAGGCGGAAGCACCATCCTCGGACGCTTCTTGGACTGCTTGATGTGTATTCCATAACCGTCAAGTATCTTCTTTATCGCAAAATCAAGCTCGGTGCGCTGGGGATTCATCGGAAGGATGAAATTCCTGCACCTGGCCCACGTCATCTTGTAGAGGTCGGCATTGTTCACGCCACCCTTCACTTCCTTGTCCCAATCGGTAAGGTCTGCGACGAAATCCTTGAGCATGAAATAGAGCCTTTCCCCAAGCCTGGAATCGGGATGGGACTGCACGAATGCGTCAAGCGATGCAAGACTTTCCATGTATGAACGGAAGTATTTCCTGTCCTCAAGCATGAGGTTGGTGGCTGCCGGCTGAAGGTACGTGTAGAGTCCGTTGTTCATGAGCCCCGAAACTATTCCGTATGCATGGCCGCTGTTTATGACCTTGAGGGTCTCTTCGGTAAGCCTGGACGGAGATACTGGCGAAAGAAGGTTTGCAGACCTTGCAATCTTCCTGCGGAGTTTCCACGGAAGCACGCACCCGGTCGTCGCACTGTACTTTACCGCACGTATCATCCTGACGGGATCCTCTATGAATATCCTGTCCAGCGGGATTACGGGACGCACCACCCCCTTCCTTATGTCCTTTACCCCTCCTACGTAATCTATGACCTGCTCCCTCACGGGATCGTAGTAAAGCGCATTGAGGGAAAAGTCGCGGCGCTGCACGTCCTCATCCATGGTTCCGAACACGTTTCCCACCGACCCCTCGCATATGGAGCGGAAGGTGCTGACTTCAAAAATCTTCTGTCCGAACATCACGTGGACAAGCCTGAACCTGCGGCCGATTATGCGCGAGTTGTGGAAAATCCTCTTGACCCGGCTAGGCGTGGCATCGGTCACTATGTCGAAATCCTTTGGAGTCCGTCCGACTATCAGATCGCGCACGGCTCCGCCGACCAGATATGCATCGAATCCGGTCTCCCTGAGGCGGTGTATGACGTAAATCGCATCTCCGTCTATCCTTCCCAGGGAAATGTTATGTTCTTCCTTTGTATATATGACAGCCTTCTTTACAGGTCTTCCCCTGCTGTCGGTAGAATATCGTATAAGCACAGTGCAGTCATTTTAATGTTCAGGCAAAGGCTCGTCAAGACATGCAAGAAAACGGTCCGAGACCCATTTCAAAACGTCGTACGCAACTTCATCCCTGTTCGTCTCGTTAAGGAGCTCATGTCTGGCATCCTCGTAAAGCCTGATTTCGACATCCTTGACGCCGTTCTTCACGTAGATGTCCCTGAGTGCCGAAACCGTCTTTCCGTATCCTCCGACCGGATCCCCTGTACCGTCTATGAAAAGTACGGGAAGATCCTTCGGGATGGACGCAATCATCTTCTTCCTGTGTATCAGGGCCAGTCCCCTGAAAAGGTCCCTGTAGAATTCCCCGGTGCACACGAACCCGCACCACGGATGGTTGATGTACCTTGCAACCTGCTCAGGATCCCTGGAAAGCCAGTCGAATTCCGTCGACGGATTCCTTATCCTTGCATTGTAGGGGCCGAACGAAAGACTGGAAATCAGGTTGGACTTCCTCTTCTTTCCTCCGAAGGCACAGACAAGGTTACCGACGACCCTTGCAAAGCCCACTGTCAGAGGCCTTGGACCGGCGGTTCCGCACAGTATGCATCCGTCAAGAAGGGCTCCGTAAAGCTCTATGACGCACTGTGCCACGAACGAGCCGAAACTGTGTCCGAAAAGCACGAGCTTCTTGCCAGGATATATCCCCCTCAGAAGAAGGATTTCCTCATGAATGTCCTCGACGACCCTCCGGAATCCGTCCCTGTCGTCAAGGTATCCGAACATGCCGGTCCCCTCCTTTTCAGCCATTGCCGCAGTCTCGCCGTGCCCCCTGTGGTCCTCTGCAAAAAGCGCAATACCCTCGGAAACCAATTTTCCCGCAAACGGAGCATACCTTTCCGCGTACTCGGCCATTCCGTGGCTCAGAAGCATTACGGCCCTTATGTCATCAGGTGAATCGGGCGTCCAGCAGTGGAATGCATTCACCTTGCCGTCGCTCATGGAAATGTTTTTCTTTTCGTAAACCATTGGTCCTCCCTTCCGGCCAAAGATGCTCCGGACGGAAACATCCGCCCTTCCAAAACGGCCGCTATTCTGCTATACTGGAAAAATGTCCAGCGCTACTATTATAACAGAAAAAATGGTTTTCGGGGGAGACTGCATAGCAAAAATAGACGGAAAGACCGTTTTCGTCCCCTACGCCATTCCGGGGGAAAAGCTCGAAGTCGAAATCGTAAGGGAATGCCGGGACTATTCGGTCGGAAGGATCATGGAGATAATCGAACCCTCTCCCCACCGGACGGAACCGTTCTGCAGCCATTACGGAACCTGCGGTGGATGCAACATGCAGCACATATCGGAGGAATTCCAGAGGGAACTGCGTGCATCCATACTTGAAGACGCATTCAGGAGGGAGGGACTGGAAATTCCCGGCGTAAAGGTGATATCAGGTCCGTCGAAGGGATACAGGTCCAGGTTCCAGTTTCATGACGGCGGATTGATGAGGAAGATGTCGAACGAGATAATCCCCGTTGAAAACTGTCCGTGCGCCGACGGAGAGATAAACGAATACCTTGCGGAAACACCCTTCCCACGGAGACCCAAGGGACGGGTTCATGCATTCGGCTCGGAAAAAATCGTTTCAATCCCGGATGGATGTGCTAAAATGATACTTGCGGACGAAGGTTCTCCGGAAAAGGCCGAAACGGTCATGATGCAACGAAGGCCCGGCGGAAAGAAGATAAGGAAGGTGCGTCCGAGGTTCGAAGGTACGGTACAGAAACAGGAAAACCTGTGCACCGTAGGTCTGTGCGGAAAGAACGTTTCGTTCGACGTCCAGGGATTCTTCCAGTCGAACCTGTACGTGCTTGAAAAGGCCATACCGAAGGTTGTCGAGGGACTTTCCGGAAAAAGGGTCCTTGACATGTATGCCGGATGCGGTACTTTTTCGGTTTTCCTCTCCGATTCCTTTGAAAGCGTGACCCTTGTCGAGCACAACCGTGACGCACTCGTACATGCGGAAAGGAACATGGCGGGAAGGAAACACGAAAGCTACGGCCTGAGCGGAGACACCTGGGTCAGGTTCCATGCCCGGGGAGACGTTGAAAGGAACGGAACATATGACGCCGCCGTGATAGACCCTCCGAGAAGCGGCATGGAGAAATCCGTGTCAGGATGGCTTGCATCGTCAGGGATTCCCCAGGTAAGAAGCCTTTCCTGCGACATTGCAACCCATGCAAGGGATGTTAAGGTCCTTGTCGGAGGCGGATACAGGCTTAAGGAGCTTTACCTGCTGGACTTCTATCCGCAGACCTGCCACATAGAAAGCCTTGCCGTACTTGAAAGGCGCTGATTTTTTTTGGACATGCCGGGAAAGATGTTTTTTCCGGCATCCGCATGAAGGCAGAAAAAAAAAGGTCCGCTTACGCCGGTCGAGGGAGGATTGATGAGGATAAAATCGAACGTATTTCGGCTGAACTTCTTTTTGTCCCTGCTGACTGATTTCTTCATCCTTGCATGGGCTCCGTCAAGGGTTTCCGCAGACGCAAACAAATCCATCGCAATGAAGACCGTTTCCCTTTCATCCGCAAAACTCAACTGGGGTCTTTCGCTCACCGGAAAGGTCCTGGCGCAGCCCCTCAAAACCAGGGACGGATACATAGCCGTCTGCGAGGGAAATACCGTAGTATCGTTCACACAGGGCGGAAAGGAACTCTGGCGGAGGGATGCATGCGGAAAAATCAGGCCGCTCATTTCAAACGGACACGGCGGAATGCTTTACCTTGTATCCGGGGAATGCACCCTGTCGATGCTCAGGCCGGACGGATCTAGCGCATGGACATCGGATGCGGGATTTCCAATAGAAAGGGAAGCCCTTGCAGGAAGGGACGGAAGGGTCTATGCATTCGGAAACGACCAGGCGGCATGCTTCGGCACAAGGGGAACGCGCAGATGGACCGTCAAGATACCTTCGATGGATGAAAAGCTTCCTCCTGTGGAGCTGAACGACGGAACGCTCGCAGTTTTCGGAAACGAAGGCGGATCGATTGCAACCATAAGCCCGTTCGGCGAAACGGGACAAACATACTCGCTTCCATGCAGGGCGACCGATGCAATGACTTCGGAATGCGGAGCACTGATAGGCTTTTCGGACGGAAGCGCAATGCTGGTCACCGAAACGGACGGAAAAGTATTCTTCGACTGGAAGCTTGATACGGAAACCGGGGCACCCGTAAGGCTGATTCCGGACAGGGAAAGCGGATTCGCCACGGTACTCAGCGGGAACAGGGCCATAAGGATAGAGACCAAAAGCGGAAGGACGGCGGAAAGCTTCGAAACATTCTGCGGACTCCAGTCGGCCGTATACGTGGATTCCAATGCCCTCGGACTGGTGGTTTCCGACGGAAAAAAAGCCGTATGCTACACGGAATCAGGCGGAGAGGAATGGATTTCGGATCTGAACCAGAAGACGAAGTGGTCCTACGTTTCCGCAACGGACGACGGTCACCTCTTTTTCTGCACCGACAGGTGGACCATAGAATCATACAGGGTCAAGCAGATTCCGACCATCCCGGACGGAGCGTCTTTCATTCCCCCACGCTCGGGCACATACTCAAGACTGTACGGAAAGCCCAAGGCTCTGAACGG
>CACYBG010000293.1 GCA_902772605.1 uncultured Spirochaetaceae bacterium | reverse complement strand
GGATTGGGGAAATAATTTCGGAACTGGAAAAACATTTTGAAATTAGCGACGGTATTGGACTGGAGCTTCACCCGGACAATGTTACCTGCGAAAATCTTTTAAAACTAAAGTCCGCCGGTGTAACGAAAATCAGCATAGGGATTCAGTCGTTCAACAAAAAATATCTTTCAATGCTTGGACGCGACAATACTGATTATGAAAAAATGTTTTCTGCATTAAAAGAGGTTCCGTTCGAAACCGTAAGCATGGATTTTATTTTCGCGCTCCCCGACCAGACCCTTGACGATTTGAAATCGGACATAAGCATGGCTTTTGAAAATGGGGCGAACCACATTGCAATCTACCCGTTCATTGATTTTTCGTTTGCCAAAAACAAGATTTCCCCTATGACGAAAAAACAAAAGCACAAACTTCTGGACGACATTACCGACTGGTGCAACTCAAAAAACTTGCGCCGCGATTCAATCTGGACTTTTTCAAACGACAGCACCGCAAAATATTCTTCAATGACCCGCGAAACTTTTTTGGGATTCGGATGCTCTGCCACTACGCTTTTGAAAGATGAATTCAAGGTAAACACTTTTGACGTAGGTGAATACATAAAACGCATTGACCAGGAAAAACTTCCGACATCGCTCACGACAAAATTTTCAAAACGGAAGCGCATGGTTTACTGGCTCTTCTGGACGCTATACACTACCCGCCTTGATCCTGCGGACTTTAAGAAATTTTTCGGAAAAGCCCTGTGGCGCATGTACGGATTTGAATTCTTCCTTGCACGCCTTGTCGGATTTATGAAAAAGGAAAACGGAATCTACAGGCTCACAAAAAAAGGCTGCTTCTATTATCATCACTACGAAAATTTTTACACGTTGAGCTACATAGACAAAATGTGGGGACTTATGAGGAAAGAGGCATTTCCAAAAGGAATGAAACTTTAAAAACCATTCATAAAATCTAAAGAACCGCTGATTAAAATCAATTCGAACCGATGCTACGGAACCAAATTTTTAAAATCCTCCTGATTTTGACTTTTTTTACTCGTATCCGGGGATGAACCTATACTTTTGATAATGTTTCTTCTATAATATACGTAATATAAGTTGATTTGCTTTTAAACATCATAAATCGAAAGCAGACCAAAACTTAATATAAAAATGGCAGGATAATATGGCACTTTGGGATTTAGCACTTGATATTTTTGACCTGGTCCTTGACGACAACAGGGGTAACAATTTGGGTCTCAAATTTACTCCGACCGAAATTCCTACAGACAATATTGCAGCTCGCAACGAATTTGCAGAAAGAGTTATGAGTCGGTGTTCAACGGTTCTTGGAGTAACGGTAGATGAATCAACAAAAAATGAGAACTGGGAAACGCTGATTGAAAACGACATAAACACGGCATTCGTGGTTACAAATGGCAAGACCTTGACGGCTTACGGTCCCTTAAAATCAGGAGGATGCGGAATCCACATAGTCGGTGCAAACGCTCCAGAGATAAGCGATAAAATCACAGAATCACTGAAAAAAATCGGTCTGGATGATGTAAGTTCCATTTCTGCTTCAAAGCTAGATTTTGAAAATGAAGTTTGGCTGGAAGAAGCCTACGAAAATTTATTCGATGAAGACGCGGACGACGAAGAAAAAGAGGTTGGAAGCAAAGCTCCTGAGGAAGTGATTGTCTTGAAAAAAAATCCCGGGGAAGAAATCGCTGCATCCACCGATACGGATAATCCAAAGGAAGAAATCAATAAACTGTTTGATAAGACCGCCGAGGAATCTGGAGAATTTATCAAGGATTTTGTCAAGCAGGTTTTCCTTGCCGATAAAAATGAAAAAATGAAGGCAAACATCCTTAAGTCCTATGCAAAAATCGCTTCGGATGAAATCCCTATCTTCTTCTATGACAACACATTATTTGGAAACGGTAAATCAGGATTTTTCGTCTCATCTAAAAACCTTTACGTCGGCTCACACGGAAGACTCAAAAAAAAGATTCCGCTTAACGAGATAAATTTCATAAAGGCAGGCACCTATATTTACAATATAACAATCAATGAAACGGAAATTGACACTGCTCTGGCCAGTGCCGCCACCATCCAATTGGCTAAGCTGATTAAGGAGATTATTCCTCTGGCAAAAAAATTATAGGCTGTCTGTTTTTGGGAACAAAAAACTCCAACTCAGCAGGATGATTTCCGTCCAATGCCGAGCTGGAGTTTTATCGTCGGTTCCCTAATTAGCCGTCACAATTAATTTACGGACTTGAACACAACAGTTGTCTGTGCCGGAACATTCAATTTTTCGCCGGATTTTTTCACATTGTTTCCCTGGAAAATCGGGGTGGATGAATAT
>CACYBG010000292.1 GCA_902772605.1 uncultured Spirochaetaceae bacterium | reverse complement strand
TCCGCCGCCGAAAAATACGTGGGGCGTAAAGGTTCCGTCACTCATCCGCATTCAACGCTCCGTCAAAAGTTTTCAGTCCGCCAAGCTTTTTCCTTGCAGAATAGACGTTCTCCTCTTCGTCGCAGTTGCAGGCATTGATTACCAGACCGCACATTACGAAGGTCGTTATCAGCGAAGTTCCTCCGGATGAAAAGAACGGAAGCGGTATGCCGGTCGTCGGGAAAAGTCCGCTTACTACCCCGATGTTCATTATCGACTGAAGGAGTATCATCGTGGTGCACCCGAATGCGACATATGAAGCGAAACGGTTCCTGCATACGGATGAAATGACGTATCCGCGCCAGGCGAAAAATCCCAGGAGCAGAAAATATGCAATTACGCCGACAAGCCCCATGGCATTGGTCCAGCCGGAAAAAATGTAGTCGGTCTGTATTTCCGGAATGTTCAGTGAGCTCATGCCGGTTCCAAGACCAGTTCCCCAGAATCCTCCGCTTGATATGACGAAATTCGACTGTGTCCTCTGATAGTCCAGAGAAAGGGTATATTCACCTGGCTTCAGGAATGCAATCATGCGGTTCAGACGGTACGGTTCCATGACGACGAAAATGCCTATTGCAAAAAGGCCGAGTATCACCATCGGGATGACCCAAGTAAGCCTTGCACCGGTGACGAAAAGGATTATGATTCCGACCGTAAGGATAAGAACTGCCGTAGAAAGGTCCTTCTGAAGTATGATTACTGCGGAAAAAGAAACGAGTCCGATTGCAGGATAGAGCCAGCTGTCGCCGGAATTGAAGTCTCCGCGCTCCATGGACTTGTCTATCAGGTTTGCAAGGAACAGTACGATTGCTGGCTTTACGAATTCGGACGGCTGAAACTTACCCAGGTGAGGGATGCTGAGCCATCTTGCGGCACCGTGACTTTCGCCCCTTCCGAGACCGATGACGGGCAGGATGCAAAGAATCAATACTATCACCACGCCAAGTCCCAGAAGTTTCCTTATGAACTTCAGGGGGATTACGGTTGCGACGAAAAAAAGCACGAATCCGATTATGGAGTATACGACCTGCCTGATTACGAAATAATACTTGCTTTCCGTCTTGAATATGCGTTCCGCCGTATCGGTGGTCGAAATCAGCAGGGTAAAGAGTCCGAGACCCCACAGGAGTATTACGGATATCAGAAAGAGCGTATTGTTAGAACGATTGTTTTCACCCAGAGTACCGGGCTTGAATGCAGCCTTCCCCATTTACCGCTCCTCCCCGAGCCTTTGGGTTATCCTTTCAAGTCCCATGCCGCGGGATCCCTTTATGAGTATTATGTCGCCGGGATTTGCATGCTTCCTTATTTCGGATGCAGCCATATCCATAGCCTCTTCGGAATTTCCTTCGAAATATGCCGATTCTGCATCTGGATTTTTTTCGTTGAACGCTTCATAGCCGGCCTTCATTTCGTTTCCTATGAATACCGAAAGACTTGCGCCGGTTCCAGACGCTTCAAGCCCCGCCTTCCTGTGCTCATCCTTCGATGCATCTCCAAGCTCAAGCATGTCTCCAAGAACCAGAATCTTGTGCTGTCCTTCTCCGCATGAAACGGATGAAATGAAATCCAGGGATTTTTCCATCGAATCGGGATTTGCATTGTAGCAGTCCTGTATGACCGTATAGCGTCCCTTTACGACCTGGCTTCTTCCGAACATCGGCTTCATGGATGCGATTCCGTTTACGATTCCGTCGGCATCAACCCCAAGGACCCGTGCAAGTGCAATGGCTCCAAGTGCATTCTTGAAATTGTATTTTCCGGGAAGAGGAAGAACGGCCTTTTTTCCTTCGATGCAGAATTCGGTACCGTCAAGTCCCAGATTGCGTACGGAACTTACGGTTTCATCGGCACCATCTCCGTAATAGACGACCTTTCCCTCGACCTGATCGGCAAGGAAGGATGCAAAATCATCGTCGCCCGGAATGACTGCCGTTCCGAATCCGTGGAAATGGTCGAAAATCTTCGCCTTCTCAGACGCAATGTTTTCCCTGCTTCCAAGGTTTCCTATGTGTGCGGTACCGATGTTGGTGACTATCGCAAACCTGGGCTTTAGTACGGCGGAAATCTCACCCATTTCGTTCCGGCGGTTCATGCCCATCTCGAAAACTCCGACCTGATGTTCCTTCCTGATTCCGAATACGGAAAGCGGGAGTCCCGTCTCAGAGTTAAGGTTTCCGGGATTTGATATTACGGTGTATTTCTGTGAAAGTATTGAAACAAGGATTTCCTTGGTGGTAGTCTTTCCTGAACTTCCGGTGATTCCTACGCGTATGAGGTGCGGAAATTTTTCCACGTACCTTGCGGCAACCGCCTGAAGTGCATGGAGCGTATTTTCGACGGCAATGAACGCAACCGACGGATTTTCCATCGAGATGTTCCTGAACGATTCGCCGTCCCTTTCAAAATTTTCCATGGCGATGAAAACGACGGACGCCCCCTTTTCCACTGCCTGAGGTATGTATCTGTGACCGTCCTGGAATTCACCGATGAGGGGTACGAACAGGGTATCTTCAACTACGGCGCGACTGTCCGTCTGTACCGACGTAAAGCGGAAGCCACCTTCTCCATCGACGGCTCCCATGACATGGACTCCGCCAGTAGCTTCAAGGACCTCATCCAACGTCAAAAACGATTCCACACTTTTTTCACTCATTTTCGTGCATCCTTCAGTTCTACCCTGATAATTTCGTCCGTCTCAGCCTTCCTCATGTCCAGAGTATCCTGGGCAATCTTTTCGATTCTGTCCGCTGAAGACAGTATGCTGATGTCGGTAATCAGTTTTTTGTTTTCTTCGATAATTTCCGCCTGCCTGTCCTCAAGTTCAAGGACCTGCTCCCTCAGGTTTACGTATTTCTGGGCCTGGATGGCATCAAAAACCAACATGGCGGGTATAAAGAGGGCTACGAGACTTAAAGCAACAGTCTTGATGATGTGAGACACTTTCGAACTCATAAAGCCTCCACTCCGTAAAGCCTCATTTCGTCGGCATCACGGATTTTCCTGACGACCCGCAGCTTTGCGCTTCTTGAGGGTGAATTGGCCTTCACCTCTTCTGCGGTAGGTTCAACGGGCTTACGGGTGATAAGTTCGGCACATGGCGTTCCTCCGCATTTGCATGCAGGAGCTTCTGGAGGACAGACACACTGCTTTCCGAGGTTACGGAAATAGTTTTTCACAATCCTGTCTTCAAGCGAATGGAATGTAATGACACCCATTTTTCCACCAGGTGAAAGCACGTTAAAGGCGTAGTGTAATGCTTCCGGAAGTCTCTTAAGTTCCGAGTTGACCTGGATTCGCAGGGCCTGAAACGTTCTGGTCGCGGGGTGTATCGGCCCGTACCGGTATTTGGCAGGCACAGCATTGTAAATAATGTCTGCAAGCGCCTTTGTGGAACTTATACGCCCCGTTTCGCGCGCTGAAACTATTGCCGACGCAATCCTGCGGGAGAACTTCTCATCTGAATACAGGTAAATCATGTTCGCAAGCTGTACTTCCGGCATATTGTTTACCAGGTCTTCAGCGCTTTCTTCCGCATACGGACTGAGCCGCATATCTAGTGCTTCATCATGTCGAAAAGAGAATCCCCTCCCACTTCGCTCATAGTGATAGACACTAATTCCTAAATCAAACAATATGAGGTCGGGACGCCTTTCCCCATCGGGATAGTTCCTGTAAAAATCATTGAACCACCCGTTGAAGAAATTCATCCGGCCCCCAAATTGAGACAGGCGTTCCCTGGCCCTTGACTGAATGTCAGGGTCGGCATCAACACCCGTTACGTGCAGCGACGGATACTTCAAGAGGAAATTATAGGAATGCCCACCCTCGCCGAGCGTTGAATCAACCATGAATGCATCCCCTTCAAACGGTTCCCCAACCGGAGAAAGGTATTCCAAACACTCATTCAGCAACACCGGAGTATGAACGATTTCCACTTTAGACCCCACCACACATCTGTTTCCCCACCCAACTCTTTTTAAATCGGTAAACAGAATACTCGAATGCACCGCCTTTTCCCCAAACGATGCATATCCATTTCATAAAAGTATGTCGCGCATACTTTCGATTGCCTCCTGAACCGAAGAGGCTGACTCCTCCTCGAACTTCCTGAACACCGCCGCGTCCCAGAGTTCCATATACTTGTTCATTCCAAATATTATGCACTCTCCGCCCGGGTTCAACGAAGCAAAATCCCTGAGGCTTTGCGGGATTGAAAGACGGCCAGATTTGTCAAACTCAACGTTTTGGGCCGGAGCAACGAAGCGCCGCATCACAAGACGTTTACGACTGTCAAATATGGAAGCCTTCACCTCCATCTTGGCGGTTAGGCTCGCCCACTCTTCCGTGGTGAAAAGCATGAGGCATTCATCCAGCCCCTGGGTAATGATCAGGGATTCCTGATTTAAAACCGAGCGCAACTTGGCCGGGAACTGGATGCGTCCCTTATCGTCCATTGTGTTGCTGTACTCGCCAATCAGCATATCCACGCCATTAATCTCCACTTTTCCCCACTATTTCCCACACATTTACATTTTCTCTCTAAATTCTGATTTAGTCAAGTTGAAAACATGCCGATACGGTATAAAATTTGGACCCAGGGCAAAAATTTTTTGTTTTTTCACTGAAGACGGGAAGAAAGCATAAAAAGGAGGCCGGAAAATCATAAACACCCTGAACGAAACGCACCTCCACAAGACCCTGAAGACCATCTATTCACTGGAAACTCCCGGAAGCACGACCGAAACGCCCGTAGGAAACTTCATAGCGGACATCCTCACCCCGGACGGAGATGCGATAGAAATACAGACGGGAAGCCTTTCACACCTCCTTCCCAAGATAAGCGGATTCCTTTCGGAAGGAAGGAAGATAAAGGTCGTATATCCCCTTGCATGCGAAAAATACATAGAGACGGTTTTTCTGGACGGAAAGGTGCAGAGAAGGAAAAGCCCCACGAAAAAATGCCTCCCCTCGACATTCAGGGAGCTTACGGGACTTTGCGGAATCCTTTTGGACGGCGGATTCACACTGGAAGTGCTGGAAACATCCATTACGGAAGAAAGGAAAGAGACCGAAAGCGCAGTACAGTCAAAAAACGGAAGGCGCAGGTTCAGGAAAAACTGGCTCAAAACCGGAAAAAGGCTTGAAGAAATCAGGGGCACCCACACATTCAACGGAAAGGAATCCTATCTGAAGCTGATTCCGAAAAACCTTGGCGAAACGTTCCTTTTCCGCGACTTCCACACGGGACTGAAGGAAACATACCCCGGAGTAAAGGCCGAAGACGCAAGGATAATGCTCTGGTGCCTGTGCCGCATGGGAATTGTCGTACAGGGCGAAAAAAAGGGCCGTTTCAACAGCTATTCACTTGGAAAACGCTGATTAACAGGTCGAATGTCGAGTTTTGAAAATCAAATTTTACATCAAAAAACGGTCTCCCATCGTGAACCTGCACCAAATATCGCGGTGTGC
>CACYBG010000291.1 GCA_902772605.1 uncultured Spirochaetaceae bacterium | reverse complement strand
GACAGCCTGTCTATGGTGTTGAGCGTACATACCCATCCGTCAGGGGTCTCCTGAATTTCTGCAAAGAAAGCCAGGTCGGCGGTGAAATCCTCCGTTCCGGTGAATTCCCTGTCGCGCTTATCCGTGACCATGTAGCCGTCCAATCCCTGAAGCTGCGTGAAGAACAGGTTTGTCGTCATGTCGATCATGTCGGTGTCCTCAGATGAAGATACGGTGGAGAAAAAATCCACCGACTTCTGGGCGAATGCCGATGAAACGCCCATTGCCAACGCCGCTGCGATCAGAATGATTGATGATGCATGTCTTTTCTTCAGTACCATAATCGTCTCCAAATGCCGAGGAAGCGAGATTTTACGCATCCTGAAATTTCTCTTGTCCGGTGCGGAATATCCAGGGCCTACTGCATGTCCTTCCGGAATTCCCGGGCGATATCCCTGTTTACGTCCCTCTCCTTTATGCTTGCACGCTTATCGTACAGCTTCTTTCCCTTGCAGACTCCAAGCGTAACCTTGACGCGTCCGTCCTTCAGGTAAAAATCAATGGGGATAAGCGTATATCCTTTTTCATCGACCTTTCTCTGCAACCTCTTTATCTGATCCCGGTGAAGGAGCAGCTTCTTTTTCCTTGCAGGGGCGTGGTTGAATACCGATGAAAACGAGTATTCCGAAATCAGGAAATTCTGAATCCACACCTCGCCGTTCTCTATCAGAGCAAAACTGTCGGCGAACGAAACGTTTCCCGCCTTAACCGACTTGACCTCGGTTCCCACCAGCACTATGCCGCATTCAATCTTGTCCTCCACGGTATAGTTGAAGTAGGCCTTCCTGTTCTGCGCAATGATCTTTCGTCCTTCTTCCATATATTATAGATAATAAACCTTCCCATGCTAAAAGTCTATAGCCATGGCGATAAATGTCCATGAAGCCGGTGGCATGATGCAGATTTCCACACGTCTTGCAACCGTTTAACCTATTTGATATTATAAAGGTTACAATGAAACAGAGCGTATATGACTATTCGTTTGAAATGAGGCGCCAGCGCAACCGCAGGCTTGGGATTACATTCGGACTTATAATTTCAGTGGTATTCTTCATCACCATATTCATGAATTTCATACTCTTTCCGGTACTGGTAAGGTCTGATTCCATGGATCCGGACATCCCCAAAAACAGTGCACTCTTCATAACACCGCTGGACAGGACTCCGAACAGGGGCGACGTGGTATACCTTTCAAGGATGGACGACGAAAAGCTTGGAGCCGGAAAGACACTCATAAACAAGATATGCGAATTCTTCACGCTGCAGCAGTTCTATCCGTTCGGATACACCAACCGAATGTCCGGAAAACCGGTCCTCAGGAGGGTAATAGGAATACCGGGCGACACAGTGTACCTGAAGGACTACATTGCATACGTTAAGCCTGCCGAAGACTCCACGTTCCTGACCGAATACGAGCTTTCCAAGAAGGGATACAACACGCACATATACTCGGTGCCGACGGAATGGGACGGAATCGGTTCAATCGGCAGCTGCAAGCAGTTTACGCTCAAGGAAAACGAATATTTCGTCCTCGCAGACAACAGGATAGAATGTTCCGACTCAAGGGTCTGGGGTCCTGTCGATGCATCACGCATAAAGGGCAAGGCCGTACTCGAATACTTTCCGTTCATGAAATTCAGGTTCTTCTGATAAAAACTGTATGAAAAATAATACAGGTCTATACATCCATATACCATTCTGCACACGAAAATGCGATTACTGCGATTTTTTTTCGCTTCCGGTCGGTGCAGGAGGCGTTTCGGATGATTACATAGATGCCGTAATCAACGAAAGTCACTTTCATTCTAAAAAATTAAACATACAAATGTGGAGTACAATCTATGTCGGTGGGGGTACTCCAAGCCTTTTGACACCGAAACAGCTGTCCCGCCTGATTTCAGGAGTAAAAGCAGGCATGGATGAAAGCCTTTCCCCGGCTGAGACGACGGTTGAAATGAATCCGCAGTCACTTTCACTGGAGATGCTTGATTCCGCCCGAGCTTCAGGAGTGGACAGGATTTCGCTTGGAATACAGTCCCTGAACGACAGCGCGCTCGGTTCGGTCCACAGGTCATGCTCATCCGCCACGGCATTGAAAGCTCTGGATACAGTCAAAAAACACTGGAGCGGAAGACTCAACCTTGACTGCATGGCAGGTCTTCCTTCCCAAACGACGGATGAATTCGCATCATCCCTTAAGGCAATGCTTTCATACGGTCCCGACCACGTTTCCATGTACACCCTGACGGTTGAACCGGGAACACCCCTTGCATCCCGCGTGGAGACCGGCATGGACTTTGATTTTGATGCCGCCGACTCCCAGTGGATTACCGGACGCAAGATTCTCCGTGAAAACGGTTTCCATCAGTACGAGGTTTCCAATTTTTCCAAAGACGGATGCGAAAGCGTCCACAACATGTCTTACTGGCGGCAGAAGGATTACGTTGGCGTGGGAGCGGGTGCGACAGGTTCTGTCTACGGTTTTTATGGCAAGGATGGACTTCGCTGGACAAATGCCAGGGACATAAGGCTTTACTGCGATTTCTGGAACGGTTTTCCGGTGGACGAGGAGAAGATTCCAAGGGAAACCGAACGTCTGGATGAAGCCACAAAGGAGTTCGAGTACCTGATGATGGGGCTTCGGACACTTGAAGGACTTGCCCCGGAAGATTACAGGAACCGTTTTTCCGCACTGGAGTGGAACGGCTCCCTTTCCGAAAGGCTTGGCGTCGATTCCGGACCGTGGAAAAGATTTTCGGACAGAAACCTGTGCGCAGACCACTCAAAAACCGGACGCTACGCATTGAACGAAGACGGAATCCTTTTTTTAAACGCGCTCCTCCGGGAATATGTCAGGTGAGATTGTCGCTATGACATAGGGAACCGCTGATTAATACACGAAGCATTAATCAGCGGTTCCTTAGATATTTGTTCAAAATCGATTTTTTTCATGGAAATCATGCGCTAAATATGCTAAGATTGAAACAGGATTGAAAAAAAAGGAGGGCGCGACATGAAAAAACGTTTTTCCCGTTTCATGACTCTGACCGCATGCTGCATGACTTTTCCGATTCTTTTCCTTTCATCATGCGAGAACCTTTTCAACGGTGCGGAACTGAAGTCGAAGATTGAAAACTCCGTCGCCTACGCAAATTCTCCGTCGTACACAATCAGCGTGGAACAGCCGAAGAACCGGGGAATAATAAAATCCCCGGCGGGTGGAACCGTATCCAAGAAAGTCGGGGACATCTTCAGCATAAACTTCGAGCCGCTGATCGACTGGGAGTTCGTAAGGTGGAAAATCATCGATTCAGCCACAAAAACCGAAATTCCGAACGGCGAGTACCTGGAGCTTACTTCGATCGACGAATCCGAAACTGAATGTACGCTTGTAAACGCCCCGCCGGAAAGCATTAAACTCTGCCTTTCACCGGTGCTTTCCGAACGTCCTCAAATCATTTCATACACGCCTCTATATATCTCGGGAGGAACAAACAAGGACACGACGATTCAGGTTATTTTCGATTACGACATGGACGCGGAATCATATACTACACGACAGCCGAAAGGATCGAAATTTTGAAATCGGGAATACCCGCTGATGATTTCCTTTCAACGAATTTCGAAGGAGATAAAAAGTTTTACGGCTACAAAAAAAACGGAAATTATTTTTTCAAGAACATATCGATTTCCGACAACGAAACCGGGTCGAACAGGAACAACTGCTTTTCCGCTCCGGTCTTTGAAAATCCAAGGCGGCTCTCAATTCCCGTACGCAGGGATGAAGAATCCGACGACTACACGGAAATCCCCGACTGGTCCCAGCTCCTTGTATGCCTTGAAAACAGCTTTTTCCACAAGGTCGAAGAAAAGCCCGTAACGATGACATCCGGAAAAAAATGGATCTATCAGGTGACGGACAGGACGGACAGTGAGCCGCCAATCGTTTTCGAACCGAATACATTTACCGTAAAATTTGCAGACGGTCAGGACCTTTCTCCATATGATTCCCAGCCCGACTCGGATTCAATTCACGATAATACGGCCATGAAGCTGGACATAAACCTGAAGATAAAGGACATTGGAATCGGACCGGCGGATTCGTTCACCCTGAATTTCAAGCGGGT
>CACYBG010000290.1 GCA_902772605.1 uncultured Spirochaetaceae bacterium | reverse complement strand
GTAAGCGTAAGGATTTCATCTATGCGGTATTTTTTATCGAGCACCAGATGTGCAAATCGCGCCGACAGTACCGATGTTTTTCCGGAGCCTGCACCTGCACTTACCACCGTGTTTTTTTCTATGTTGATTGCGTCCATCTGTGAACGGTCGAATTTAACTTCCGCCATGTTCATTCTCCAATTTTTTTCATCTGCATCTGGAACCGAATCCAACTTTCAGCTGCGGGTTCCGAATCGATGTCGTGTGCGATTATTCTGCGTGCATAAAAATCAGCCTGCGAAAGGAAGCGTTTCATGCTGAGTTCGAGAGTGTTTCCGGCCTTGGCCTTTACGAGAGGGCCGATTACGGGAACAGTTTTTTCATCGTTGATGTTGTAGAATGCACAGTTTTCAATCCTGATTGGAGGCTCTTGATTTTCAAGAAGATGGATGTAGATGGGCATCTGAAAATCAGGAACCGTCACGTCATCGCCTGCAAAAAAGTTCGCGCTTGGAATTCCTTTTTTCGTGCTCTTAAAGTCAATCAGTATGCAGTCTCCGGTGAGGGGGTCCTTCAGTATGCAGTCGACTTTTCCGTCAAAAAAATAATCCTTTCCTTCCGGGTGATGCGTATATTTTTTTTCAACCGCATGAATCATGTAGCCGTTGAAAGAATTTGAAAAATCAGTGACTACCGAAATCATTTTGCTTTCGACTTTGGCAATTGACGAATCAATCAGAATCTTCGTAAGGCAGCTCGATTCGGTTTCCTGAATTCCTTTTTTTATGCTTTCCTTCAAAATCGCTCCGTACTTTTCGTCAAGGCATCCGTCGTCTTCATTTACGTGAAGGGGAAGGTCGTTTTCCATGAGGGTCCTGCAGTAAATTTCCAGAATCTTATGGTTCAGGTTTCCAATCAGAAATGGAGGAGTCAAGTCTGCGGCACTGTTTTCTTCTTCAAGCTTGAGCACGTAATGCTTCATGAACTGATGGCAGTCTTCGTAAAAACTTTTCATGTGGCTGTATGTAATCTTGACCTTTCCGTTTTCAAAAAGCTTTTCGTCAATCAGCGAGTTGATTTTTTTTACGGCCTGTTCATCGGGAACTTCATTTTCATCTGAGGACTGCATCGTTTTCCATGATTCAAAACCTTTCGATTCGATTGAAGTTATCTTTTTTGGAAATCCGGTTTTTGCATTCAGCAGGCTTTCCTTTTCCGAAATGTACATGTCGCTTTCATTCAGGTTTTCAAAATCATTTTCATCCTTCAGATTTTTTTCTTCCAGATAGGATGATGTCAACGCGTAGCCTGTGAATGTTTTTTCCGCCGCAGTAAAAACGGTTTCGTCGGTGGAATTCAATGCATACAGTTTTATGAAAAGATCCGATACGTTCACTTCTTCCTTAAGTCCAAGCCGAGCCCTTTTTTCATCATTTAAAAATGCAAGTTCCCTGTAGATGACCGAAAGCGATGCCTGACTTGAATCGATTACGGCCTGTATCCTGAACGGTGCCGGTGCGGAAAGTCGATACGGTAAAATCTGCACTCCCTGTTCTTCAACCTGAGGAACGTAATTCTTGTCGGAAATGTAATTCAGGAAAAATGAATAGCAGTTTGAAACCTGACAGTCGGGAAAATCCTTTTCCAAATCAATCAATGCGCTCAATTCTGAAATGCATCGGCTTATTATGCGGTCGGTCTTTTCCGTGAAATTTTCGACGTTAAAAAAATGAGTCCTGAAATTAAAGTAATGCGTGCGGATTTCATCGAAAGTCTTTGCCTTTACCATGGACGTGAGGATGTTTTTGAGTGCGCTGTACATTTCGACCATTTTCTGATCCGGCGGTTCGTTTTTCAACGGAGATGAAAATGCATTTTTCCAGACGTCATATTCCTTTCCCGATTCCTGATTTTGAAACGAACATAGGCAGTTGTTTTCCTGTCCGAAATGGATGAGCCTTTGGTTCAGGTTGAAATCGGCCCATGGAAGGGAAGTGTTCAGTATGAGTTTCTTTATGCTTTCGAATGAAAAATTTTCCGAAACGCATGACTGAATCTGCCTGAAAAGGTTTCCTGCCGTGGATGATGTGAGGGAAGTTCCGTTTTTAAGTACGTGAGGAATTTCGTAGATGTCCATCTCCCGGTCAAGGTAAGGCCACCATGTTTCAAGGTCGAATGCACTTACGGCCATGTCCTGCCACTTTATGTTTTTTTCGTCGTGGTTTTTCCTGAGCCAAAGACAGAGCTGCCTGAGTTCCGAGCGTGAATTTGAATAGAAAAGTCCCTGGGGCTTTGAGTCCAGTTCAGGTACCTTTATTATTTCGACGTCGGGAGTGTTTTCCAGTATTTCCTGATATTCAAGGTAGTCCATTATTATTTCGGGAAAGAAGATTACGTAACGCTTGCCCCGGGAATCGAAAGGAGGAGTTTCCCATGCAGGGTCGAAGAGTGAATGTCTGTCCAGAAAATCCCTGTATCGGGTGTATATCTCCAGATAGTCGGAGTCTTCGTCGTCAGGGGTGATTCTGCTTGAGTCGAATCTGTTCTTCCACATTGCCAGCGAAGGGAGGATTCCTGAAATCCATTTCGTAAAGCTTCCCGCTGATTCTGCATATTCCTTTGAGACGATGTATGAAAGGAATTTTTCGTCGGCATTTTTTTTAATGAGGTTGTCGGCGAATATGGTGCGCATTGCTCCGGGAATCGAACGCTTTTCCTGCTTCTTTGATTTTACCGCTTCACCCTTGAAATCATCCCAGGCGATGAACCTTTCCATGGGTACTGATTTTGCATCTGTATTCCGTACGGTCCAATCGGCCCATGCGTTTGCTGCAGTCTGTGTCGGAAAAACAAAAACAGTCTCCAGGGATTCGATGTTTTTCTTGATTGCTTCGGGAACTGGATTCAACTTGTTCATGAATCAATTATAGTGCAAATGATTTTTTTTTAACAGTGGAGCCGATGCGGAGGAAATGCCTTCGTTTTTGATGGCGGTTAGGTAAAGTTTGATGTTGATGTCGGGACGAAATCAGCCGATACTTAAGAAAACATTGAATGCGGATTGACCGGTGCATTCCTGTAAAAAAGCCAAATGTGATAGGAGAAAAAAATGGACGGTAAGACCTTGGAACAGCTGTATACAGAATTGAAGGCATGCAGGAGGCTGGATGATGAGGCTAAAACGATAAGCACTAGGGCTAAAATCCTTGACGAAATAGGAATAACCAATGAAACCATGCTCAGCCTTGAGTTCAGCAATTTCATCTACAGCTCTGAAGATGCTGCAAAAGAGTTGAAGGAACTGCTGGCCGTTGAATTTAAGCGCGGATATAGGAAGGGCCTTGAAAGGGGTGCAATGATTAAAAAATAGGGCGTCTCTAAAAATCCATTTTCAATGACTTTTCAGAGGTACCCCAATAAAAAATCCCGACCCCATGCAGGAATCGGGATGATTTGAGGGGAACGCCGGTTTTTCGTGAAATCCAGCGTCCGTCAGGTTTATCGATTACAGTCCTGAACCCTTGATCAGCTGTATGTCTCCGCCACCGACCTTGATGCTGAGGAGCGGACCCTTTGAATCCTGCGTGAATTCTGAGCGGAAACGGCCCCTGTCGACTGAACCGCTTGTCCAGAACGTTGCGTTTGAAGGCAGGTAAACCTTTGCATTTCCTGAACTTACGCGGATTGCAGAATCCTTTTCAAAGAGCTTGTCGAGGTTCAG
>CACYBG010000289.1 GCA_902772605.1 uncultured Spirochaetaceae bacterium | reverse complement strand
GAAAATCATGTTCGAACTAAAAGACAATATGCCCTTCGAGACCGAAGAGGAAGATTTTGATACCGTAATGGCCAGCGACATTGCCTTTTCGGGCAACATCAAGTTTGCAAAGCCGTTTATGATTAAGGGCCGGATGAACGGCAACATTGAAGCTTCCAGCGACCTTCTTGTAGATACAGACGCTGAAGTCAATGCAGACATCGTGGCCGACAGGATTCTGGTTCGCGGCAAGATAAAGGGCAACATCCGCGGATTCAAGCTCGTATACGTTGCTTCGACAGGTACCGTAATAGGAGACATCAGTTCGGAGCAGGTCGTCCTTGAACCTGGTTCTTCCTTCTCCGGAAAATGTACCATGACAAACGGTGCCGACTGAACCGGTTCTGGAATTGAATCTATTTTAAATGCAGTTTTTATTTAAATGAAGGTGGATATGATTATGAACGTAAAGAAAATTGCGGCCCTGGTTGCCGTAAGCTGTGCCGTAGCTTTTTCCGCATTCGCACAGGGAAAGCCTGATGCAAGCAAGGAATGGAGGAATGGTAACTACGCCAGGGCCATCGAGATATGTGAGGCCGAACTTGAGGCAAATCCGTCGAACCTTGATTCCTATGTGGTTCTCTGTTGGGCCTTGGTTGACAACAAGCAGTATGCCGAAGCCGAAAAAAAGGCGACTGCCGCAAGGAAGATTTCATCGAACGACGTAAGGCTGATAGAGGTGCTTGGTGAAGCCAAGTATTACCTTGATAAGAATGCCGATGCACTCAGCCTTTTCCAGATGTACATCGCAAGAACCGTCGAAAACAACGCCTACCGTCTCGGAAAGGTCTATTACCTGACGGGCGAGATTTACATACGCCAGGCAAAATATGAGCATGCCGACATTGCGCTTTCCATGGCTGTCAGGCTTGAACCTTCGATGAGCGTATGGTGGTCAAGGCTTGGTTATGCCCGCGAGATGGCCAGGGATTACAAGGCTTCCGTTGCGGCTTATGACCGTGCCCTTGAACTGAATCCCGAGCTTGCCGATGCTTCCAGGGGAAAGGCTCGCAGTCAGTCCCACCTTTAATGCGCCCTGAACGGGTGACTTTCTTCATGCCTCCAAAACCGTTGGTTTTTGGGGGTATTGCTTTTTTTGGTTGATTATGGAAAAAAAAATTATACATTTCGAAACCCTTGGTTGCCGCCTGAATCAGGATGAATCGGAGGGTGCCGCCCGTTCCTTCGCCGTAAACGGATTTTCAACCGACATGGAAGCCGTTTCTGCATCGACCGAGATTGACCGCAGCGTCGTCCTTTGCATCGTAAACACGTGTACGGTTACCGGAAAGGCTGAGCAGAAGGCCAGAAGAATCATAAGGCTGCTGCTTGAAAAATATCCTGAATCCGTAGTTCTCGTTACCGGCTGTTATGCTGAAGTGGACGGAAAATCGATCGAATCAATATGTCCCGACAGGATTGTCATACTCAAGGGAACCCGGAAATTCGTGCTTTCTGCAGTTGCCGAGGCCATGGCTTTTGGAGCCGATTTTTTTCAGGACTCCGGACTCATAAGGCGCGACGGACTCAATGATTTTGTGGAAAGGCTTTCCCGTGAGGTTCCGCCTCTTTCATTGGATGAATCCTCCTTCAGCTTGAAGCCTGACGTTTCTCCACGGCTCCATGCTCCCGTAAAATCGCCGCTTGTTCTGGACGAATTTTCGCTTTACACGCCCGTTTTCGAAAAGCACAGCCGCGGTTCCATAAAGGTTCAGGACGGATGCAACTGCGCATGTTCGTTCTGCAGGATACACCTTGCACGCGGAAAATCCATATCGCTGGATGCCGATGAAGTCGTCCGCCGGGTAAGGGAGATTGAAGGGAGCGGGGTGAACGAGGTCGTATTTACCGGAGTAAACCTGAGCCAGTATTCATCCAGGGACGGAAAGGGAAATGTCGTGAATTTTCCGGCTCTCCTTTCTATGGTGCTCGAATCCACATCGTCCATTTCGCTCAGGATTTCTTCGTTTTATCCCCAAAGCATTGACGATGCCCTCTGCGACGTATTGAAGAATCCCAGGGTTCAGCCTTTCTTCCACATGAGCATACAGTCCGGAAGCGACAGGATTCTTGAACTCATGAGGAGGCCTCACAGCGTCTCGCACGTCGTAAAATCGATTGAACTCATCAGGAAGGCAAAGGAAAATCCGTTCATATCATGCGACATCATAGCGGGATTTCCGGGTGAAGGAGAGGATGATTTTGAGATGACGAAAAGGCTTTGCACCGAACAGAATTTTGCGTGGATACATGCGTTTCCGTTTTCACCGCGTCCTGATACTCCGGCTGCCGTCATGAAGGGACAGGTTCCTGAACGCATAAAGGCCGAAAGGGTCTCCTGGCTCACGGAAAAAGCGGTTGAGGGAAAGGTTTCGTACGTGGAAAGCTGGAAGGGACGGACCGTAAGCGCAATCGTTGAAAACAGCCGTTCCCTCAGGAACAGCCGTGAAAGCGGTGTAATCCATGCCGTTACGGAAAATTACCTGCACGTGGAGTGTCGCGTCCCCGATTCCCGGATTTTTGCCCCCGGATCGAAGGTCTCCATCCGCATAGACGGAGTACTCGCCGAATCCATTGGGAGCGGAAGGGAACTTGACTGCACCGGTACCGTCGTGTTTCCCTAGTTTTTCTTTATTGCAATGAGCGTAAGGTCGTCGTACTGCTGGTCTTCCTTAAGTTCCAGATAGTGTATGTGGGTCGGATCCGTTTCGATGTCGGCATGGTTCAGGCAGTAGGTGCTGTAATCCTTGAAGTGGACCTTGAGGAAATCGTCTATCTTCCTGTCGACCTTTACCTTGTCGCTCGGCATGACCCCTTGTGGCCTGTAAATCCTGAACACCTTTTCAACCGCAACCATTGCCATGATGGCTTCCTCTGCAGTTCCGCGGCATGTCGAGAAGTCGAAGGTATATGAACCGTTTGTATTCGGATCGTGCCATTTCTTGAGTACGTAGCTTCCCCTGCTGAATACGCTTTCGATTATATCGGTAATTCTCTCCGGGCCGAGCTCTTCCGACGATTCCCCGACGTTGTGGTTTCCGTGCGCTTCACCTTCCTTTATGCCTGATTCGCTGCACTGGAAAATCATTCCGTTTGCATCCCTGAAATTGCGCTTCGCCTCTTCGATTCCGTCGGTGTAGAGGAGTAGTACGTCATCCTTCTTGAGCTTGAGCTTTACGACCCTGTATCCGCCCTTCATGTTTATCAGGTCCGTGCTGAACATTCCTGCGGCCGGCGTTTCAGGGAGGCTTATGGTCTTTTTCTTGTGTTCCGTACCGTCGTAAATCTGCACGAGGCTGTCCCCCGCATTGCAGAACCAGCAGTCCCCGGTCTTGATGTTCATGAGGCAGAGCGTAAAGGCCGCAAACCTTCCCTTGAATCCGCGGCTTTCAATCAGGTCGTTTATCTGTCCGACGACGGGACCGAGCTTCGTTCCCTGGCTTGGATTCTTCATGCTCCAGTTGCTGAATGCGTTTAGGAACAGGGCTGCGACTTCAACCATGATGAGTGCCGCCGGTACTCCGTGTCCAGAAACGTCGCACTTTATGATTATGTAGTGGTCTTCGTCTATCTTCTTGTAGTCGAAGTAGTCTCCCGAAAGGTCGTCGGCTCCTGCGTAATAGCTGAAGAAGTCCGCACCCGGAGTTTCAAGTGAACCGTATGTAAGCGTGTTTCCCTTTCCGTCGGTCTGCAGCGGGATGAACCTGGTCTGAACTTCCTTACCGAACGTCAGGTTTTTTGCCTGTACCGCCGCATCCACAAGTCCGTGGGTCATTTCGTTGACCGTATCGCCGAGCATGCCTATTTCATCCTTGCTCTTTATCAGTATGTCCTTTCCTGCAAGGTTTTCCTTGTCGTCCGTGTCGCGTATCATTGCAACGTGCCTTGAAAGCTTTATTATGGGGCGTACGATGATGAGCGAGATTATGAATGAGAATATGAATCCCAAAAGGAGTCCGACTGCAACCACTATGGCCGCGGTCTTGATTATGGTCATCTGGGCTTCCGTCACTTCCTGTACGAGCGATTCCGTGCTTACCTCTACGAAAACGATTCCGTGTACGTAGGTCTGTTCGTTGTTCCTCAGGTAGAGGACGGGCTTGTAGAACATGTAGGTCAGGTTTTCCTTGTCCAGGACTTCCGTGCTGAATTTCGGATAGCTGTCTATGGTCTCCTTTGCCATGTCGGAAAGTATGCTGTCGACCCTGTTTGAAAGCTGCGTCGTCACTTCGGATATTTCTGTGCGCCTTTCTATGCTTTCCTTGTCCGTGAGTCCCGCAAGTGAAAGTCCTTCCGCCGTGAGTTCGCTTATCTGCTCGGCTATTGCGTTGATTTCGTTTTCGGCCCTTTCGTTGAGCGTGAGGCACTTCCTCTCGATTTCATCCATATAATCCGCCTGAAGACGGCTGGTTCCGAATGCAAATGCCTGCGTATCTATCTTTGAGGCGATTGCAGGGTCGTTGGTTGCCCATACGTAGTCAAGGTGGGTGTCGGATACCGTTTCGGAATTTCCCGTTATGGTAGCGAAGTTTGCGTCCGAAAGGGATTCGACTTCTTCCGTAAGGTCGCTGAGTGCCAGAAGGTTGGAGCTTGCATTCTGCAGGTTGATTTTTGCGCCGCTTGAAATGGAATCGAGTATTACGTGGACCTTTTCCTGAAGACCCATGGCCCTTGTCCTTTCCTCGCGCTTTATCATTATGTATCCCAACGTGAGTGCAAGTGCAATCACCAGTACCAGTATCAGCGACATCGTGTAGGCTACGAGCTTGACCCTTAGGCTTACTCCCCTGCGGTTTATGTTCTGCTGCTTTGCTTTCCTTTCTTCTGGCATAACGTCTCCTTCAATAAGCGCTTTGACTTCCGCTTTTACGGTCATGGCCTCCCTTGCGGCATTGGACAGTCCCTTTGCTGCAAGCAGTGCAACGACGGCTGCAAGTACGAGTACCGCCACGACTATTATAAGTGTAATATCCATCCTATGCTTGGTGCCCATGAAATCGGTGAGCCACTTCGGCATGAAATTGTATTCTATCCTGTTTTTGACCGTTCCGAATTCCTTCACGTTGAGGATTTTGTCCCTGGTCATGTAAAGGCCCCTGTCGCTGTGTACAAGGCCTATGTAATAGTCCCCCGAATCGATTTTCGTAAGGGTAAGTCCGCTTATCCTGTTGTCGGAAGCCACTGTGAAGTCTCCGGCCTTTGCACTCGCCACGTAATCGTATGGAGCCTTTCCGTCCGAATCGATGTACACGTATGAAACGGTTCCCTCGTAAGTGAATCCGCCTCCGTAGATTTCCAGGGAGATGTCCCCGTATACGTTTACGCTCGGGTTTATGGCGGTGAGGTAGGTCTGAGGTTCGTACTTGTTGAGGAAAAGGAGTACGCTTTCCTTTTCGCTGATGTTTCCGACCTCGTCGATTGCCGCAACAGTGAACAGATAGAGTCCGTTCCTCCTGTTGACGAAGGAATCGCTGAGTCCGTCCTTTCCGCCCTTCATGTATCTTGGAGGTTCACCGAGCTCCTCTATCTTTTCAGCATTCTTTTCAAGGAGCCTTGTCTTCATTTCCTCGATCGTTTCCGGCTTGAGCCTGAGCGGGTGCCTTGCGTTCACGGCCAGTGAAGAAGGTATCGAATCTATGTACTGCAGCGCCCATGTGTATCCCTCTATGTCGGAATCTCCTGATGCGGGGTTCCAGCTGATTGAGAAGGTATTCTTCTTCAAAAGACCGTTGGAATCAAGTTCCGGCATGTTGATGACCGGTCTTGACGGCGGGGTCGTGTCCCTCCTGTAGGTAACCACTGCGGTTCTGGACCAGTTTCCGGCGTAATCGACCTGCTTTGCCTTGAAGTACCAGAGTCCGTCTTCGGTGGCGTTTCCCTCGAGCCTGTTTTCAAGCGGATACGTGTTGATGTCTTCAGGCGGCTCTTCATCGGGGTTCCTCGTGTATATGAATGAAAATCCCCTGATTCCGGATGAGTCGGGCGATTCCTCGACGGTTGCCGATACGGTGTCGAATGTGCCTCCCTTTCCGTCCGTGAAATTCTGGGG
>CACYBG010000288.1 GCA_902772605.1 uncultured Spirochaetaceae bacterium | reverse complement strand
GCAGAATTCTACGAACTCCTGTTGAGGTACGGGCTTTGAGAAATAGTATCCCTGGCAGTAATCTACGCCCAGTTCCATCATTGCGTCTTTCTGTTCTTTGGTTTCGACTCCTTCGACCAGGATTTTTTTGTTGAGTTCCCTTATCATCTTGACTGTGTTCCTGAGGACGATTCTTGCACTTTCGCTTTTTTCGGACTGCCAGAGTATGGCCTTGTCGATTTTGATTATGTCGAAATCCATGCTCAAGATGTACGTTGCGTTTGAATATCCGGTTCCGTAATCGTCAAGTGAGAACGAGAATCCCATTTCGTGAAGTTCGCTGATTGTCTTGAGGAAATCTTCCTGACTGTTGATTGCGGCGGATTCGGTGATTTCCAGATTGATTGCAATCGGCGGAAGGCTGTAGTGTCCCAGCGTGTTCTTGAATATCTGAGGGAGGGACCTGTGCATGCACTGTACCGTTGAAAGGTTGATTTCCAACAGGTTCAGTCCTATTGATTCAAGCTGGTGCATCGTGAACATTCGGCAGACTTCTTCAAAGACGAACTGTCCAATCGGGATTATGCGTCCGTTCTGTTCTGCAATCGGTATGAATTCTTCGGGCGAAATGTACCCCAGTTCATCGTCGAAGAGTCGAATCAGTGCTTCTGCCGTGTGAATCTTGTTGTTTTTTGCGTCCCAAATCGGCTGGAAATAAACCTTGAACGAATTCGTTTCCAATGCCCTGTCGATTGCCTTTTCGACTGCAAGTCTCCTCTGCATGTAGTTGAGCTGGTCCTTTTTGAGGAGTATGACCCTGTTTTCTTCGGTCGTGCCCGGAGAGTCAAGTACGGTAATGATTCCGTCTATCGTTGAAACGTCATCGGGTACGTCAACCTGGCAGATTTGTGTTTTCAGGGTAAGAATCCTGTTCTTGTACATCATGTCGGTTGAAAACCTGTTCGTCAGGTAGCTCATTATCTGATCGGTGCGTTTGGACAGCTTTTCGTTCAGTACCAGTGCAAATACTCCGTTGTTGCAGTCGTAAACCGTGTCGTCGCTGGTTATCCTGCGAAGCCATTGTGCTATGTCGTTCAGAATTTCGGACATGGCGTTGAAACCGAGCGTGGTCATGTAATATTCGGAATTCAGGATTTTGATTACGATGAGCCTGTACGGTATGGCGTTCCTGATGAGCGTAAGGTTATCCATGAGGAAAGTTCTTCTATTATATACGTTCGTATCTGCATTGTAGAGTTCCTGGGGATTTTCAATCGTTACGAGCATGTAGACGGTCATGGCCACCTGTACGAAACATTCTATCAGGAGCTGCGGGAAGAAGTACTGGACGACCATTGCACCAGCAGAAATCAGTATGAATGCTACGACTGGAACCATCTTGGTCGAAGGTATGGAATTCCTGTATCGGATTATGAGGTATATTGAAAGTACGACGTAGAATACTCCCATGGCGTACATGACATACATGTATCGGCCGCGGATGTATGAAGTCTCCGGCGTTGAATAGAAGATGGCATTGGTGAAGGGGTTCGTTATCTGGAGAAGCAGGACCAGCAGGTACGGGATGAAGAACATGAACGTGAATTTCTTGCTGTGCTTCTTTGATACGCCTGTCATGATGAAGAGGTAGAATGTGAATAGTACCGGAAGTATCGAGTGGGGGATATGGTAGAGGTAGTTGAACAGTTTTATCCATCCACGGATGGATGGTTCATTGGATGCCGGGGAAGTCATCAGTGATGCAGCCAGAAGGTCTGCAACGGACATGATGAATTCGTCGATTATGAAAATTTCGAAAATTCTGTTGTGTATCCTGTGCCTGTCCTTTTTACCGATGAAAATGACAAGCATTACGACGGATAGAAACGCCGCACATATATCAAAATATATAACGTGATTCGTCATAGCCTTACCGTTAACCCCTAAGGAAGCGCCGATTGAGCCGATTTTGGACCGCTCGACGCATGCCGTAACATTTGGGAACCCTAAAACCGTTGTTTTTAGAGAGCTCAGACAGAAATCCCTAAAAACCGATTGGAATGAGTTTTAGAAGATTCCCTGTCTATTTTAGCATGCTTTACTTCAATTGTAAAATTTAACAATTAAAAATGTTTTCTTGGTTTCCTTAGGGTGGAAAGCTTGAAATTTACTACTCTTTTCCGTTCCAGCAGTATGTACAGAGCTTGCAATGTTCAAGGCCCGTTGAATCGAGCATGTCGTCCAGCCTGTGGAACCTGAGGGTCGTAAAATGCAGCTGCTTCCTGATTTCCTCCTGCATCTTTTCGTATTCAGGGGTGTCCGGGTCGCAGTATTTGGCCAAGGTTTCCGGGCTTGCGTTTTCACCTTCGAACTGCTTTACTACGCGCCGTGCAATCAGGTCCATCTCGGATTTTGAGCGGCTGAAGTTCAGGTACTTGCATCCGAACATTATCGGTGGACATGCAGGACGGACGTGCACTTCTTTGGCCCCAGACTTGTAAAGGAAGTCGGTGGTTTCCCTGAGCTGGGTTCCGCGGACGATTGAATCGTCTATCAACAGGATTTTTTTGCCTTCTATCAGCTGTTTGACCGGAATCAGCTTCATGTGTGCAATCAGGTTGCGCTGTTCCTGGCTTGTCGGCATGAATGAGCGTGGCCATGTCGGCGTATATTTGATGAACGGTCTTGTAAAGGGGATTCCTGCTTCGTTTGCGTATCCGACTGCATGTGCCGTTCCTGAATCCGGGACTCCTGCAACGCAATCCGGATGAACGCTGTCCTTATCCCTTTTTGCAAGGTATTTTCCGCAGTTGTATCGCATGGCTTCGACGTTTACGCCTTCGTAGCATGATGTCGGATATCCGTAGTAAATCCACAGGAAGGTACAGATTTTCATTTCCTTCTGGGGCTGCTGGAGGATTTCATATCCGTCGGCGGTGACGAAAACGATTTCAGCCGGTCCAAGCTCGTGTTCATCAGTATAGCCCAGGTTCAGGTATGCAAAGCTTTCAAACGAAAGGCAGCGGGCACCGTCCTTTTTTCCAATCTGGAGAGGGGTCCTTCCCAATCTGTCCCTTGCACCGTAGATTCCATCAGGGGTTGCGACCATCATTGTGATTGACCCCTTGATTTTCTGCTGTACGTACTTGATTCCGTCAAGGATTGTCTTCTGGGTGTTCATCAGTTCAAGAACCAGTTCCGTCTGATTTATTTCGCCGCCCGACATTTCAAGGAAAGCTCCTCCGTTTGCAATCAGCTCGTTGGTCAGTTCTTCCTTGTTGGTTACGATTCCGACCGTCGTTATGGCAAAGCGTCCCAGGTGAGAACGTGCCAGAAGCGGCTGCGGTTCGTAATCGGAAATGCATCCTATGCCGATTTTTCCCTTCATCGATTCGATGTCGTTTTCGAATTTCGTTCTGAAAGGTGAATTCTGGATGTTGTGGATTGAACGCTTGAACTGGTTTTCTTCAGTATAAATTGCCAGACCACCGCGACGTGTTCCCAGATGCGAGTGATAATCGATTCCAAAAAACAGGTCCAAAGAACAGTCGTCCTTGGATGCTACGCCAAAAATTCCGCTCATTGCAAAGTCCTTATTGGAAAACAGCCGTTAATCCGTTCGAGGGGTGAAAGCTGTTGACCGTAATATCCGCCGTTTCCCGATTGATTCGGTATTTCATGCGGAACCTTTAAAATGATTTTAGAGGTTACCGACATTATTACGCATTTTGACAAAAAAATCTAT
>CACYBG010000287.1 GCA_902772605.1 uncultured Spirochaetaceae bacterium | reverse complement strand
CAATGGGGAGTTTCCCGAGTGGTCAAAGGGGGCAGACTGTAAATCTGTTGGCTCGTCCTTCGTAGGTCCGAATCCTTCACTCCCCAAAAAAGGCGCTGATTATTCAGCGTCTTTTTTTATTTAAAATTGCACTCCAAGCAGATTGACGAAATCGAAGTCCGTTTTCTTCACCGTCACACTACAAATTTTAGAAAATCTATTTATTTTTTTTTACATTAGTATTACAATTGTGCACAGGCTTTTGTACCGATATATTCAGGACGGTCCATGAAGGAATTGCATCCGGCGCTTTTTTGAATCCGCAGCAGGCTTCCGAAACACAATCCGGACATTCCGCATGAACACGGGTTCAAATCGCCATGAACAGGCATTTCGGTCCGGCCTTATTTAAAATAAATTCCTTGTTTCCGGCTTAATCCGGAGTTTGGAGGGTCAGTGAAAATTCATTTCTGGGGCGTTCGCGGTTCTTTACCGGCTCCATTAACAGCACGTCAGGTCCAAGCAAAAATAGCCGCGGTTGTAGAACGGATTACCGCCAAGGATGTGGAATCGGAAGACTCGAAGATGAGGTTTCTGGCATCCCTTCCACCGTGGATTTTCGGCACCATAGGCGGAAATACGCCTTGCGTCGAACTGACTACCGACGGAGGAAAGCAGCTTCTGCTGGACTGCGGTTCCGGGCTCAGGGAATTCGGAGTCCACGGCACTCACCCCGAAGACAGGCACTATAACATACTCATGTCCCATTTCCATTGGGACCACCTGCAGGGAATCCCTTTTTTCGGCCCCATATTCGACAAGAGGAGCAGGATTGACTTCTACTCTACATTTCCTGCGGCGGAACGAATACTTGCGGGACAGAACAGGTGTCCGTACTTTCCTCAGAACGGTGCATGGGAAAACGTGGGGAAGGTATTCCATTTCCACCTGATACATGAACTCGAGCCGTTTTACATCGACGGGGTAAAAATCACCTGCAAGAAGATGAAGCATCCGGGAAATTCCTATTCCTATTCGTTTGAGCAGAACGGAAAGAAAGTCATCTACAGCACGGACGTAGAGCTTTCCGATGCGGATTTCGACAAGGACAACAAGAAGAACTGGTTCTTCGACAATGCGGACGTACTCATCATGGACTGCCAGTACACGGGAGAAGACGCAATAGCAAAGGCGAACTGGGGGCACAGCATATTTTCCTACGTGGTCGACTTCGCAACGACATGGCACGCAAAGAAGATGTACTTCTTCCACCATGAGCCGATTTACGACGACAAGAAAATCTACTCGATGCTGAAGGCCGCCAAGTGGTATCAGGATTATTCAGGAAACAGCAGCACGGACGTAGACATCGCAGTGGAAGGACAGGAGATAGAGATCTAAAACATGCCTAGCGAAAACAAGAAAGAAAAGAAGAGGCGAGTCCCGATCGTAGCGGTCATATTGGCCTGGCTCGTCGCAATTGCAGCGGTTGCGGCCGTTGCACTCTACGCATACGTAAGCTACATCCTGAAGCCCATGACCGATAAGGCCGGGGCATACACGGTGGAGTACAAGGTTCCTGCCGGAAAGACAGTCCTGGAGGTTTCCCACGACCTGGAGGACATGAAGCTCGTAAGGAGATGGCAGGCCTTCTATTACGGCGTCAGGTTCGGAAAATACCTCGGAATAACGACGGAAGGAATCAAGACCGGATTCTATACGCTCACCAGCGACATGTCCGTCAAGGAACTTGCAGATGCGCTCAGCACTGGTGCTCCCGAATACGTTACCGTAACGATTCCCGAAGGCCTCACCATAAAGAAGGTTGCGCCCCTTATGGAAAGTGCCGGCATCTGCTCTGCGGAGGACTTCATAGAGGCTTGCCACGACAAATCCCTCATAGACGAATACGGAATACCCTCGGACAGCCTTGAAGGATTCCTTTATCCCGATACGTACAATTTCGTATCCGATTCAAGCGGAAAGGAAGCTGCAAGAAGGCTCGTGGATACGTTCTTCGCAAAGGCAAGGGAGATTCCGTCCCTCAACGAAAAGACCCCGAAGGAAATATTCAAGGTCGTCGTACTCGCTTCCATAGTCGAAAGGGAATACAAGGCCCCCGAAGAAGCTGCGAAGATGGCGGGAGTATTCACCAACAGGCTAAAAATCGGCATGAAGCTCGAATCCTGCGCCACGGTCGAATACGTAATCACCGAGATACAGGGTAAGCCGCACCCGGAGAAGCTCCTGTACGTCGATCTGGAGATAGACAGCCCGTACAACACGTACATGTACTACGGACTTCCGCCGGCACCGATATCCAATCCAGGATTCACGGCACTCAAGGCGGCTGCTGAACCGGAAGACAACGACTACTACTATTTCGTCCTTTTCGACGAGGCGGCCGGAACCCACAAATTCACAAAGACGCTGTCGCAGCACAATGCGGCCAAATCACTGCACCTGAAAAAGTAATGTCAGCATTCATAACCCAGGAATCCATAGATGAAGTCACATCAAAAACCGACATCGTCCAGATAATCGGAGAATACGTGCCCCTTACCCAGAGGGGTTCCGATTATTCGGGATGCTGTCCCTTCCACAACGAAAAGACACCGTCCTTCCACGTTTCCGCCGACAAGAAGCTCTACCACTGCTTCGGATGCGGGGTCGGAGGTACGTCCGTAAACTTCATCATGGAGATGGAGAAGCTGACATTTCCGGCCGCAATAAAAATAAAAACAAAAAAGGCCGGGGTACAGCTCAGGTACACGGAGTCGGGAAGGGAAAGCCAGAGGGAAGATCCCGAGCAGAAACTCAAGGAACAGCTCATAGACCTCTATGGACGTACCGCAAGCCTGTTCCATTACATGCTGGTCCAGACAGAGGCCGGAAAATTCGCACTGGACTACATAACGAAAAGGGGCCTCAGCCGGGAAACGATAGAAAAATTCAAGATAGGATACTCTCCGGCGGACAGAAAATGGCTCAGGAAATTCCTTCTCAAGAAAAACTTTTCACCGGACTTCCTCAACAGGTCGGGACTCTTCAGCAGGAAATACCCGGACATCGCGTTCTTTTCGGACAGGCTCATGTTCCCGATTTTCGACCGACGCGGGGAATGCGTGGCAATGGGCGGAAGGTTCCTCAGGGGAGATCCTCAGACATCTCCAAAATACATAAATTCCGGAGACCTCCTGCAGTACAAGAAGGGCAGTACGCTCTACGCCTTCAATTTCGCACGGCAGTCGATCAGGGAAAAGCGGCAGGTAATCTTCTGCGAGGGATACATGGACTGCATAGCCTACCACCAGTGCGGCATAACGCATGCGGTCGCTCCACTCGGAACGGCACTGACGGATGAGCAGATAACCATCGTAAAGCCGTTCATCGACACGGTGCTGCTTTCGTTCGACAGCGACGGGGCGGGACAGAAGGCGACGGAAAGGGCCATAATAATGTGCCGGAAACACGGGATAACGGTAAAGGTCATAAGGCTTTCGGGCGGAAAAGATCCTGCAGAAATCATGCTCAATTATGGACCGGAAGTATTGACAAATGAAATATCCAATGCTATATTAGATAGTGATTATCTGTTATCTAAACTGCAAGAACTGTATCCAAAACAAAATCCGGATGCCAAGGCGAAGGCCTGCATGGATTTTTTTTCCTACCTCGATGTCCTGCAGTCGGATGTTCAGAGAGAGGCTTGCCTGGAACAGTTGTGCCAGGCATTCGAAATTGACCTGGAGGCCGCCAAAAGAGATTATTCCAACCGCGAAAGATTATCCCGGCGCATAAACCGAAATGTGGATGTAAAACAGATGGCTCCGAACCGCACCGAAAAGATCAGGCTGACTTCGGAACTTAGGGCTGTCCTTACAGCAGTAACAGACGATCCACAGTATTTCCAGAAAATGAAGCAGGAGATTTCTGCAGACGATTTGGATGATCCCCAGGCAAAAGAGCTGTTCACCATTATGGATGAATGTCTCGAAGGCGACACTTTTTCTGTCAGCAACATTCTGAACCGATGCATGTCAGATGAATTCAGGAATCTGATAATCCAATCTATCGGTGAGTATTCGTCTCACGTGGAAAAGTCGGTTAATGACAGTATTGTTCTTGTAAAACGGAATATCTTGGACAAAAAAAGCCGAAACATATTAATGGAGATAAAACGGCTGGAAACCAGTTCGTTGGCGGAAGACAAGAACCGGATCAAGGACCTTCTGTCCCAGAAAATTGACATTGACAGGCAGATAGCTTTGTTAAAAGGATAACCAATGGCTAAAATCGAGTCATCTACCCCAAAAAAGGCAGAACCAAAGAAGAGCACGAAAAAAGTGGCATCAACGAAAACGAAGGCAAAGGACTCCGAATCCAAGAGCACCGATTCAGAAGACGTCGTAAAGGAAGAGGCTCCGGACGATTCCGAACCCAAGGCTGAAAAAAGCAAGAAAAAGACGGCGAAAAAATCCGATGAAACGGTGACTCAGGAAGCAAAGCCCAAAGCCCGCAAGGCGAAGAAGGCCGAACCTGAAGCGGACAAGTCCGATGATGATGAAAGCGACGACATGGACGAAGCCGACGAAGAAGCCAAGAAATTTCCTCCTGAAGTACAGAAACTCCTGAACTACGCACGTTCAAAGCAGGTCGTGTCGTGGGATGAAATCACGGAGATACTGACGCAGGATTTCGTCAACTCATCGGGAATGGAAGAGGTTCTCCAGCTCCTGAACAAGAACAACATTCAGGTCATGGAGGAAGCCGATGCACTTCTCGAAGAGGATGCGGAGGAAGTTGACGACGAAGATCTGGCCGAATCACTGGAAGACGAAGATGCCGTAGTCGAAGCGAAAATCGATGAAACCGGAAGCCAGAGGCTCGTCAGTTCGGGCGACAAGGAAATAACCATAGACGATCCCATAAAGCTCTATCTTCGTGAGATAGGAAAGGAAAACCTCCTCACTGCAGAACAGGAAGTATTCCTCTCAAAGAAGATGGAGGATGGACAGAACATCATCATCGACGTAATCAAGAATTCCGGCATGATGATTCCGGAGTTCTTCCAGATTTCCCAGAAAGCCTTCACAAAGATAGACGTACATGAACAGGGACGCGCCAGGAAGGAAATAAACGAGGAGATGGCCGAAAAGCGCCGCCTCAAGAGTTCATACAGCCCGATACTCAAGCCGCTCAGGGAAGAAATCAAGCAGTACATGCTCCTTAAGAGGCAGCTGAACGAAAACGAACAGAGCATCAGGATTTTTCAGGATCCGCAGCTTGTCGAACTCAGGGAGAAGATAATTCCGGAGCTCCAGAAAATCGAAATTCAGACAGAGGAAATCGAGCATTTCAGTTCGAAATTCATCGAGACGACCGAAAAGATTGACGACTACCACCGCAAGCAGGAAAAGAGGATGCGCGAGCTCCGCATAACGGACAACGTAGGCCTCCGTTCGATCGGAAGACGCCTTGCAACGCATTCCGAAACGGCAAAGCTTGAGAATGAACTGGGCATGTCGGCGGACGCAATCCGCGAGATATACACCCAGATTCAGAAAATCGACAGGAAGCTCAGAAGGCTCGAATACGAATTCGAAAACAGCGTCGATGAAATCGTCGAAAAGACCAAGCAAATCGAAAGGGGCAAGCAGATGATGGAGCAGGCGAAGAACAAGCTCATCAACGCAAACCTCAGGCTTGTCGTCTCAATTGCAAAGAAATATACGAACAGGGGACTCCAGCTCTTCGACCTGATTCAGGAAGGCAACATCGGACTCATCAAGGCAGTCGAAAAGTTCGAGTACCGCAAGGGATACAAATTCTCAACCTACGCCACCTGGTGGATACGTCAGGCCATAACCCGTTCGATATCCGATCAGGCAAGGACCATCCGTGTTCCGGTCCACATGATCGAGCAGATAAACAAGGTGGTGCGTGAAAGCCGCCAGCTCGTACAGAAACTCGGACGCGAACCGACCGACGAGGAGATTGCACAGCAGCTTTCATGGCCGGTAAGCAGGGTCAAGCAGGTAAAGAACGTAGCCCGCGAACCGATTTCCCTTGAAACTCCTATCGGTGAAGAGGAAGACAGTTCATTGGGAGACTTCATCGAAGACAAGGATGTGGAGAATCCTGCAATCCAGACATCCTACAAGCTGCTCCAGGAACAGCTCAGGGAGGTGCTTGGAACGCTTCCTCCGCGCGAACAGGAAGTCCTCAAGATGAGGTTCGGACTTGACGACGGGTATTCCCTTACGCTTGAAGAAGTCGGACTCTATTTCAACGTCACGAGGGAAAGAATCAGGCAGATTGAAGCAAAGGCTCTGAGGAGGCTCAGACACCCGAGGAGGGCGTCGGGACTCAGGGACTACATGGATTGACGCGAAGCCTCGGACGGTCTCCGGTTCCGGACAGAAAACCGGTCGAAACCTCACGGAAGTAGACCGGATCAGATTCCGTCCCGGCTTTCATCTATAGACAGTATTTGGAAAATACTGTATATTAAGCCAGATATCCCCTGAAAATCCGTTTCCGGGGGCGACATTGAAAAAAAATGAGGAGTCCAGCAGTCGGTTTATCCGGGATTCATGGCTCCAAACAAATGTTGATATCAAAAAAAAGCGGGGTCTAACACCAATGCAGATGTCAGTTACATCGATTAAAGAAGAATTGGAAAAGCTTCAGGAAGTGCTCAATTCCAAATATGAACTCGAAAAGAAGGTCGAGATTCTCCCTAGGGATCTCGATACGCAGAAAGAAAACCTAGACTTACTTAAAAAGGAATATACGGAGAAATTCAGGGAATACGAAGTCCAGAAGGAAAAGGTCGGCGGATTGAAGGCTGACCTGGAGGCGGCTGACAAGGAAAGGGAAGCCAACGAAAAGAACATGGACGCAACTACAACCCACCGTGAATATGAAATCCTCGACAAGCTCATCAACGAAGCCAAGGAAAAGGAGTCGAACATCAGGCATGAGCTTCAGCGCGAGGAGAGCATACTTGCAGAGATGCAGGAGCAGCTTTCAAACGAAGAGGCAAACATAAACCTCACCGAGACAGAATTCAACGAAATGAGCGAAAAGCTCAATTCAAACATAGAGGGATACAAGGCTGAACTCGTCGAACTGACAAATCAGGAAGTCGAGATTACCGAAAGGATTGCAAACCCCGAGGTAATATCAAAATTCCAGAGAATCATCAGGAGAAACTCAAAGGGTATCGTTGCCGTACGCGGAAGCGTATGTACAGGATGCAACATGATTCTTCCGGCTCAGTTCGCAAACGACGTGCACCATACGTTCAAGGAAAACGACGGAAAGATTTACTTCTGTCCGTACTGCAGCCGCGTCCTTTACTATGAAGAAGTCGATGAAGAGGAAAGCTTCATTCCTACGGAAGAAGCAGGATCCCTTGCCGGAGACGACGATGACGAGGATTCTCAGGAATACTACTCGGATTCAGACGAGGGAATCAGGGACGACGATTCATCGCTTTGATTCATGCAGGCGGAATGATTCGGGACCATACCGTCCGTTCCGTCCAAGATGCTTCTGGGGGATTTTCCCACGAAGGCCTAAATTAGTAATTTTAAGGATACCTGGTCGCGCGTTCCATTACTTATGATAGTTTTGGACCGTGAGGAAAAGTCCGGGCTCCACCGGAAAAGATGCCGGATAACAACCGGGCGGGATTGAATAGTTGTCATGCAGGTCTTCCTGTATCGGCATAACTTCACACCCCGACAGAAAGTGCTACAGAAAATAACCGCCTCACAAGGGTAAGGGTGAAAAGGCAGGGTAAGAGCCTACCGCGTCGCTGGCAACAGGGACGGCATAAGCAAACCTCATCTGGAGCAAGATCATGCAGCAGTTTGCCGTTCCGGGCTTATACTGCGGGTAGATCGCTGGAGATGTCGGGCAACCGGCATTGCGGATAGATGGCCACATGCAATTTATTGCATACCAGAACCCGGCTTACCGTATCCTTTTTTTTATTTTAAACAGTCGTTTATACAGGTGGAAAAAAAATGAGGGGAAGATATACGGATTCAAACACTGTAAGGCAGAAGAACAAATACGTGCGCTTACTTGTGACAGTCGGTTCAATTCTTTTGGCGGCCGGAATCCTATTCATGATTGCAAAATTTTCCTACAACCACTTTTTCAAGAAATACAATTCATCCATAAACGTCGACTCCCTCTACAAATTCTGGGAGGCCAAGGACTACAAGAAAGTCTATGACATCTCAAACGAAATAATCGCAAAGGACTTTTTGAACAATGCCGCCAGGACCCTCCACGGATACAGTTCCTTCATGCTTGCCGCCGCACAGACCGAAAGCCAGAGCAACCAGGACCTGCTCGACGAAGCCATAATAAACATCAGGATAGCACTCCAGTACGCAAAGGAGAACATGGTTCCGCAGCTCGAATACATGCTCGGAAAAGCTTACTTCTATAAGGACGGAATGAAAAATTCCGCCGATGCCGAAGACGGTGGAGAACACGAGTCCCACTATTACGCAGACCTTGCGATAAAGTACCTGACCATGAGCCGTGAAGCAGGATTCACGGCCGACGACCTTTTCGAACACCTGGGATTCAGCTACAAGGCGCTCGGTGAAACGCTCAACAGCATCGCAGCCTTTTCACAGGTGCTTGACACTCCAAGGGAATCCGACAAGCTTCTCCTGGCAATCGCAGAGCAGTACTGCAACGCAAAGGAAACGGCATCGGCAAAGCAGTACCTCAAGAGGACAAAGGACAAGACTCAGGATGACGAAATCTACCTGAGGGCGTCATTCCTTCTGGCTCAGATATGCTTCGATGAAGGCCGCTACGAAGAGGCTGAAAAACAGTTCAATGAAATCCTTGAAAAGGACAAGAAGAACGTAGACGCATACTACGGACTCGGACTCATATACGAAAAGCAGGGCGACGATGCAAAGGCAAGGGCTGAATACAGGAAAATCCTGGCGTACAGTCCAAGGCACTACGGGGCAAGGAAAAAGCTCGCATCAGGAAGCTGAAAAACATCGCAATGATTTTCGCATATCGGTAGAATAAAAAACGATATGGTGATACTTTATACAGGTATCTTTTTTACGGTCGTCCGTCATAAAAAGCGATAAGTCGGCCGAAAATAAGAGGGACCGATTCCCCGTAAAATGCGGCGGATTAAGCCCAAAAGACTCCCAGACCTGAATCGTGCATGCAGGGAACGGGGGTTTCCTGAATTTTTCGGGACATACATTTTGACATCCAGAGCAGACCGAACGTCTGCCATAATTTGGATATATAGGATTGGAGGAAGCATATATGGGATTCTTGGACAACTTTACGACAGACATAGGAATCGATCTTGGAACTTGCAACACACTGATTTACGTACGCGGACAGGGCATCGTCATTGACGAACCGTCCGTTGTGGCAGAGGAAAAGGGAACGGGTCGCGTCGTTGCTGTCGGTGCAGAAGCCAAGCGCATGCTCTGGAAGACTCCGGGCAATATCGTCGCAATCAGGCCGCTTGTGGATGGAGTCATTTCCAACAGCGATGCCACTGAAAAGATGATAAAATACTTCCTTGCAAAGATTATCCCAAGGCACAGGCTCTTCAAGTCCATAAGGATGAAAATCGGAATTCCGTCATGCGTCACTCAGGTTGAAAGGGATGCCGTAGTTGCAGCAGCCCTCAAGGCAGGTGCAAAAGAGGTCAACGTAATAGAGGAAAGCCTTGCAGCCGCAATCGGAGCACAGATTCCAATCTATGAACCGGCAGGACACATGGTCTGCGACATCGGTGGAGGTACGACAGAAGTATCCGTCATCTCACTCGGAGGCATGGTAATCACAAGTTCCATCCGTACAGGCGGAAACGAATTCGACGAAGCCATCATGAAGCATGTCCGTGCCGTACACAACCTCATCATCGGACAGCAGTCTGCGGAACGCCTCAAGATTGAAATCGGAAACGCAACGGCAGACAAGAACATAGAGAAGATGGAAATCAAGGGAACCGATGCAATCACCGGTCTTCCACGCCGTCTTGAAATCGATTCAGTCGAAGTCAGGGACGCTCTCAAGGATCCGATTACAAAGATCGTCGAAGAAATCAAGATGTCACTCAGCCGTACTCCTCCAGAACTGGCTGCAGACATCGTTGAACGCGGAATCGTCATGACGGGCGGTGGCTCCATGCTCAAGGGGCTTCAGAAGCTCATCTCAAAGGAAACAAGCGTTCCGGTAATCCTGGTCGAAAAGCCTTTGGAATGCGTTGCCGTCGGTGCAGGACAGGCCTTCGAACTTTTCAAGGACATGTCTTCCAACAGTTCAATCTATGACAGCCTGAACAGTTAAAGTAAGAAGATGAAAGCCAAATTCTCGTTCAAGCTACCGGAAATAATACTCGTCGCACTCCTTCTGTTCAGCGCAATTACGCTCGGATTTTCAGCGGGAGGATTCCTTGTGAATTTCAAGAGCATCGGTTTTACTGCGGTCTCATCCATACAGAAGGGCGTCCACAGCTTTACCGATGGAGTCGCAGGGGCCATATCCAGCATCCACGACCTTTTCTCAATGAAAAAAGAATACGATGAGATGAAGGAAAAGCTCGCCGACTACGAATACATACGCAGGAACAACGTCGACATCCGAAAGGAGAACGAGCTTCTTAGGGAACAGCTGAAGTTTGCTACGTCAATAGAAAACAAGAACATTGCCGCCCAGATAATCGGACGCGACCCGGACAGCCTCTATTCGGCCATAACGGTTGACAAGGGGGTAAGGGACGGCGTAAAGAAGGGCATGCCGGTAATTGCAATACAGAACGGAAACGTGGGCGTAGTCGGAAGAATCGTTACGGTCGGCGTAGGCACAAGCCAAATCATGCCAATATACGACGACAAGTGCAACATTTCCGCAAGGATTGAAACGACCCGCGAACTGGGAATCATTTCCGGTGGCGGTGGAATAGACAAGCCGCTTTCAATGAGCTACATCAGCAAGCGTTCGGTCGGACAGATTCATTACGGCGACGTGGTCGTAACGTCCGGTGAAAACGGAAACTACATGCGCGACATTCCGATTGCAACGCTTACGAACATAAACACGCTGGACTACGATTCCTCGCTCGATCTGGAACTTGCCCCCATACTTGATTTCAACCGGCTTGAAACGGTCCTCATAGTCGATCCTTCACAGGGTAACGACCGAATGCCGTTCGAAGAAGAGGAAGAAAAAAAGGAAGTCGCAGCTCCGGTTACGGCCCCGATAATCGATTCAGAAATAGAGGTGGGATCAGATGGTCAAAGCATTCCTAACTAGCATATTCATTCTGCTCTGTACGGCAATCCTGGAATCGGCAATTCTTTCCAACATGGCCTTCCTGCCGTCAATACCGGACCTCAGCCTCAGCTGTGTACTTTACTTTTCCATACAGAACGGCAGGCTGATGGGTGAGACAACGGGTTTCATATCAGGTCTCTTCCTTGATTTTTTAAGCTCAGGACCGTTCGGGCTCAACTGCCTCGTACGCACCGGAATAGGGTACATAACGGGTCTTTTCAACAAGACGATCAACACGGACGGAATAATCATCCCCGCACTGATGGGACTTCTTGCAACGATTGCAAAGGCTCTGTTCCTGTTCGTCCTTTCATACCTTTATCCGACGTCCGTCATGAGGTACAATCCGTTCTCATGGCTTTTCCTTTTCGAACTCTGTGCAAACGTGATTCTGACTCCAATCGTATTCAAGTTCCTCGGACTCCTGAAGAAGGTCCTCATCCTCCGTCCGGAATCAGTTGCATGAGCATACAAAGACGCGTCATTTCAGGAGAATCGGAAAAATGAAGTTTTCAGACATTCAATCGGGGGGTACGGGTGATTCAGGAAAACTGAACGCCAAGCTCGTCATAATCAAGGTGGCCATACTGCTGATTTTCATCATATATGCACTGCACCTTTACTCGATGCAGGTTGCAAACGGTGAATACTGGAGCCAGCGTGCCGTAAAGATGACCTCGACCCCTACGATACTTAACGCTCAGCGCGGAGAAATATACGCAAGGGACGGAGAGGTTCCGATAGTCGTAAACACCGACTCCTTCGTAGTTGAAATGCGCCCGGGAGAAATCCCAGACGGACTTTACGATACCGTCGCAACGAAACTTGCAAACTACCTTGGAATACAGAAATCAGTCATAGACAAGAAGACCTTCGGACTCAGGAAGGAATTCACATCAATAGAAATCAAGATCAACGTACCGCTTGAAGTCATCAGCAACATCGCCGAGAACATAAACGACATGCCGGGAGTCTCATGGAGGAACAAGCCGATCAGGACCTACAGGGATTCCGGTTCAATCAGCCATGTCCTCGGATACGTAGGAAACATCACCAAGGAAGAGCTAAAGCTGATGAACAACGAAGGCTACAGCAGCACCTACGTAGTCGGAAAGACGGGCATTGAAAAGCAGTACGACAGGCTGCTACAGGGAATTCCGGGAAGCGAAACGCGACTCAGGGATGCAAAGGGTAGGTACATCGACGAAGCTCCTATAGTCGTACAGCCGCAGATGGGAAAGAACCTTGTACTTACCATAGATACCAGGATTCAGAAACTTGCTGAAAGGGCGCTCGGAAACAGGGTAGGTTCAATCGTCGTACTGAAGCCTTCAACCGGTGAAGTGCTTGCAATGGTTTCCTATCCGTATTTCGATTCGAACATATTCTCGACGGAAAATGCATCCGCCGAATATACAAGGCTCATAAACAGTCCGAACAATCCGCTTCAGAACCGTGCGGTAAGTTCCGTATATCCGCCGGCATCGACCTTCAAGACCATAATGACCACGGCAATCCTTTCGGAAAAGAAATTTCCGGTGGACAAGACTGTGGACTGCAAGGGAAAGCTTCCTTACGGAGACAGAATCTTCAACTGCCACCTGAAGACTGGACACGGACCTCTTGACCTGAAGAACGCTCTCGCCCAGTCATGCGACGTCTATTACTGGATAGTCGGTAGGGACTACCTTGGCGTAGACATCATATCATCATACGCAACGGAATTCGGATACGGACAGAGCCTTGAGATAGACCTGCCGTCTCACGTAAAGGGATTCGTTCCGACAGCACAGTGGAAGGAAAAGGAAAAGAAGGTCAAGTGGGTGGACGGAGACACAATGAACATCTCCATCGGTCAGGGAGACCTCCTCGTAACCCCGATGCACGTAGCCGACATGATGGCCATGGTATGCAACAGCGGAGTAATCTACAAGCCGCACCTCCTCAAGGAAGTCAGGGACCCGAACACGGATGAAGTCATCGAAAGCATCGAGCCGGAAATCCTTCACAAGTCAACGGTCGAACCGTCCGTCTGGTCTACGGTACAGGAATACCTGCGCTACATGATAACGAACGGAACCGCAACCTATCCGATGGGAAACAAGAAGATAAAGATTGCAGGAAAGACAGGAACTGCAGAAGCCGGACGCACCGACAACCACTGGCACTCATGGATGATTGCATACGCACCGTACGATGCACCGGTTGAAGACCAGATAGTAGTATCAACCCTTGTCGAAGCCGTAAACAAGTGGGAATGGTGGGCACCGTACGCCACGAACATCGTCATCCAGGGAATATTGGAAAACCAGACCTATGAGGAATCAATCAGGGAGCTGGGATTTGCATACATGGACGAAGAGCTGCAGGGTGGAAACGCAAGGCAGACGCCGGCAGCAGAAGTAACAGAGAGGCAGGAATAATGAAATTCAAGGTTTTACAGAAATTCGATTTCATCATAATATTTTCCGTGCTGATTCTCACGGTGATGGGCGTAACGTTCATCTATTCGTCGGGAATCGACTACACGGGCTACCTCCAGAACAAGAACTACATCAAGCAGATAATCTGGGCGTCGGTCGGATTCGTCATGATGCTCGTCGTTGCACTCATAAACTACAAGAGGACCAGCAGGTACATAAAGTTCATAGCACCGGCCATGCTCCTCGTACTCCTTTACACCATGCTCTGGGGTGCGACACTCAACAACGCACAGAGCTGGATAAAAATCGGAGGAGTTTTCCTTCAGCCTGCAGAATTCAGCAAGATAATCTACATACTTTTCTTCGCCTGGTTCCTGGAAAAGTCACGCAACATGGGGCCGCAGAAAAGGTTTGCTCTTTCACTGCTCATACTGATAGTCCCGGTCGGACTGATACTGCTTCAGCCTGACTTCGGAACGGCAATGGTATTCATACCGATATTCCTCTTCATGTGCCTGATTGCGGGCATTCCGTTGAGGTACATCGCCGCGGTTCTTTTCTCAGGAATCCTAATCATCTTTTTTACGGTACTTCCGCTTTGGGAAACCTACATTTACAGGAAATCCGTGCCCATAATCAGGCTGCTTACGAACAAGAAGCTTTTCATGGTCATGGCGGTTGCACTCGGAGCCATAACGCTCACGGGACTCCTTGGATTCATCTTCCTTAAAAAGAAGTACTTCTACTGGATAACCTACGTTTCGGGAATCATCCTGCTCGGACTTCTAGGTTCGATGGCTGCCGGCAAAGTACTCAAGGATTACCAGATAAAGAGGCTCATAATCTTCCTGAACCCGAACGTAGACCCGATGGATGCAGGATGGAACATCATCAACTCGCAGATTGCAATCGGTTCGGGCGGATTCAGCGGAAAGGGATTCGTAATGGGAACGCAGAGCCACTACCGATTCCTTCCTCAGCAGAGCACCGACTTCATATTCAGCATTCTGGCGGAGGAAAGCGGATTTTTGGGCTGCATGGTCATTTTCATCGCATACATAGCCATACTTTTCAGAATAATAAAGACCATGAGGGTAGTGAACGATTCCTATGCGGTCAACATCTGTGCGGGCGTGCTTGGACTGTTCCTTTTCCACTTCCTTATCAACGTAGGAATGGTAATGGGCATAATGCCGTGTACGGGTATTCCGCTTCCGTTCGTTTCATACGGAGGTTCGGCATACCTTACGAACGCCGCAGCACTTGGTCTTGTGATGAGCGCACGGTCCAGAAAACTGGATTTTTCACTTGCTTACTATTGATTCTTGCAGTGCTGAAAAAAGCCATAAATTTTCGACAAAATTCGCCAAAACCTGTAACGATAATTGAATTTATTGATTAATTCTTATATATTTGAAAATTGATGGAGGGTGGAGAAGCCATATTTTCCGATTCCCTTCATTAAAAACGGGAAAATTCGACGGCATTTTCGCCCGCGTTCCCGTATCTCTCAAATTACAGAGGAGAAAAAAAATGAAAAAGACAGCAAAACTCGCCGGTCTTGCAGCCGGACTTTTGGCTATGGTCGGTGTGACGTTCACATCCTGCGACATTTTCGAAACGTATGGAAAAGATTATTTCTATGGAACCTGGCAGACTTTGGATTATGACAACGCTGGAAACGAAATCAAGTACTACCAAGGTAGCAACGGTCAGTATTACAGAATCGTCTGGGGCTTCAATGGAAAATCCGAAAACATTGATGACGGTGGATATTTCAGACAGCATCTGTACAATTATGGAACT
>CACYBG010000286.1 GCA_902772605.1 uncultured Spirochaetaceae bacterium | reverse complement strand
CATTGCAAGGGAAAAAATCAGCATGCAGAATCCCCGTGCAAATGCCTTCGTCAATTTTTCCTTTTTCAATTTCACTCGTTCTCCTGGCTTTCGGTTTTCGCACTTTTGAATTCTTTCGGAGTCATGTTCGTATGCTTCTTGAATTTCAGATAGAAGTAATCGGTGTTGCTGTAACCGACCAGCTTTGAAATTTCATAGATTTTCAGGTTGCTTGACAAGAGGAGTTTTTTCGCTTCCTCAATCCTGATTATATCCATGTAGGTGTTGAAAGGTACGCCCGTATATTCGCGGAATTTTTTTCCAAGGTACGCACTGTTGCAGTTGAACAGGTTTCCGAGCATTTCAAGTTTCAAATCGGTATTGAAATTCGCACGGACATACTGGATGACCTTGAGTATCGTTGAGTTCGCAGTGTTCGACGTAAAAGATTCCGCAAGACCAAGCGTAAAGTCGCATACGATTCCCATCATGCCGTCGAAATAATTCTGGGCGTAAATGAGGTTGACCAGATCCAGAGCCTGAACCGTTTCCAATTCCTTTTCGGGATGCTTGGTCTTGATTGCATTCTGTGTTTCGACGATGAAAGCCATGCAGAGTTTCTTAATCTGGTCCACGCTGAGTGAAGCAGTCTTGAGCCATTTCGTCTGGGCGTCCAGTATGCCCCTGATTTTCTGAAGTTCGTAAATCTCTATGTACTGAATCAGTTTTGGAATGCATTCGAAAAATTCCCTTTCGTTCGCATCCTTTGAATATGACTGCATCCTGATTTTTGCATCGGCATCATTTTCAATGTCCCTGAAACTGACGTAAGGCCTGTCGTAGAAAAAGAAAAGCTGGTCGTAAACCTTCTTCGCCTGATTGTAGGAATTGAGCGCACCCTGAAGCCCCGCAAGAGATTCACCCACGGCAACCAGGGAACCTTCCTTGTTTTTCTGAAGCCTGTTGCAGAAGCGTCCCAGATGGCGATTGACGGATTCCTCGCTTTCATTCTTGAAAAGGAGCACGTAAACAGGATCCATGGCAAAATCATAATGATTCGTGTACTGGAAATTTTCGTTGACTGCAATCTTCAATGCCTGCATCTGACCTGCACATCCGCAAAGTTCGGGCGAAACGATTACGACCTTGTATCTGTCGTCGCTGTCTTCATCGCTCGTAAATGCATCGTCCACGGCCCCGAAAAGGAACATCCGTGCAAACTTCCTTTCCATCTCCTGATTTCTTGCATTGCTTCTGAGCGCATCAACTTCGGTGTCGTCGTGTATTTCCTTGACTATGCTCCTGATTTTTTCTTCAAGCTCATCTTCATCGACAGGCTTGACTATGTAACCCTTCGCACCGTAGTTCAAGGCTTTCTGTGCATAATCGAAATCGCTGTATCCCGAAAGAATCAGAAAGTTGATGTGGTTCGGATATGAGTCCGGATGCTCATGAATTTCCCTGAGCACCTCGATGCCGGATTTCACGGGCATGTTTATGTCGAGCATTATTATGGAAGGTTTCATCGAAATGACTTTTTCAAGGACATCTTCACCGTTGGATGCTTCACCGCAGACTTCACAGCCAAGCTTTTCCCAATCGATTATGTTCATCAATCCCTTGCGGACAATTTCCTCATCATCAGCAATCAAAACTTTAAGAGGCTTCTTAGACATCTTTTCCCTCACCTTTTCCCGCCATCGAAACCCTTGGAATCCGCATTATGACTTCGGTTCCAGCGCCCAACTGACTTTCTATTTCAATTCCGTATTTTTCACCGTAAAAAAGCTTAATCCGTTGATTTACATTTGCCATACCGATTGACGTCGTGAAATTTTCAACGGTACCTGTCGCAAGCCTTTCCCGAAGCTGTTCAAGTTTCTGCTCGGATATGCCGCTTCCATTGTCACGGATCTTGATTTCCAAATCTCCGTTGACATCGTTGTCTATGGTTATGCTTATGAATCCACCGAGCTGACGGTCTTCAAGCCCATGGGAAAAAGAATTTTCGACGAGAGGCTGAATCAGCAGAGGAAGGATAACCAGTCCTTCGACGTCGCACATAAACATAATATCATAAGAAACCCGATCTGCAAACCGTAAATGCTGTATGTCCAGATAATTGCTGACGGCTTCGACCTCATCAACAAGCGGAACGGGTCTGTCGGTTGCATCCAGATTGTGACGGAGTATCTTTGCAAGAAGCTTGATTGTCCTGGCAACGTCCCTGTTTCCGTCGGCAAGGGACTGCATCCTTATGGCCTCAAGGGTATTGAAAAGGAAATGCGGATTTATCTGGCTTGCGAGCATCTTGAAGCGTATGTCGTTCTGCCTAGCCAAAAGCTTTTCCCTGTTTATCCTGTGCTGATAGACCTCGTCAATCAGGGTCTTGATGTTGTTTGCAGTTACTTCAAGAGCATCGTAAATCTCAACGAATTCGTCGGTTCCCTTAAGCCTTGGTCCCAGTTCAAAATTGTTCTGCACGACCTTCTTGATTTCACCGTTGATGTAATCCACACGCCGAGAAAAGTATCCCGAAAACTTGAATATGGATATGAGCGAAATGAAAAGTCCCGCCATCATGATTGCAACGCACACCAAAACACCGAATACCGTAGACTTTATCATGTTCGTCTTGGTGATTACCTGCGCAAGTATTATGGACCCGCGGACATTTGAAAGGCTGGTCATGAGTCCTATCACCTTTTCTCCGTTGAAATCACCTTCGGAAACGAAAACGCTGTCGTCCATCAGGTTTACGTTCATCAATGCCGGGCGACGGACTTCGGGAATGTCTCCAGATGCAAACTCAATCCTTCCGTTCACGCACAGGAAAGTTTCGTCCTCATGCTTTGAAAGGAGTTTCTGAATCTTTTCACTGTCCAGCGAAATCACGAGCACGCCCAAAAAAAGTCCGTCCGGTTTCCTGAATACGGCCCGGTTCAATGAAAGCATGCTCTTCTTGGTGATTGCATCTTCCCTCATCTGCCACGTAATCTTTCCGGCTGCCTTCCTTGCGTTCTTATACCAGGAGGATTCCTTCACTTCTTCATCGGACTTTATGAAATACGAGTTGTCCAGGAGCGTCGAATTTTCAGCATAATACCTGAAGCTGTAAACGTCGGTACTGGCATGGAGGAAATCGTCAAGGAAATCCAGATCCATGTAGCGGTCGTAAACTTCCTGAATCGAATTGAACGAACGGCTGATGGTATCCTGAACCGCACGGTTTATGTAAAGGGAATCGCTCAATTCCTCCGCACTCCGAATCATGTCGCGCAAAAGGGAACCCGTATGAACGATGGACGTACGGGCCTGTTCACTCCGCCAATCCTTCAGCAGCCTGTAAAACCACGTCGAAAGGCAGACCGTAATGACAACCATCGGAAGCAGAAACGCAACGGAATAAATCACGAGCAGCTTCTGCTTTATCTTGAGTCTGTTCAGGGTATTGTAGATGAGTCTGAAAATCCTGCTTTTCATTTTCGTCCGGAATGGAAATGTGGACCTAGAACCTTGCTACCTGAGCAAGCATTTGGGCGGTCTTTTCCAATCCAAGCATCGAACTGTTGATGAGGATGTCGTAATGATCCCTTTTTCCCCAGGTGCGTTCCGTGAACGTGTTGTAATGGTTCGCACGCCTTTTGTCTATGGTCTTGACTTCCTTTTCGGCGGTCTTCGGATTCAGTCCCTTCTGCTCTATTGCACGCTGAACCTTGTCGGAAAGGGGCGCATAGATGAACACGTTCAGAAGCTCGTCCCTGTTGACCCATTCCTCGTGTCGGAGTATGAAGTCCGAGCAGCGGCCTACGATTACGCACGGTCCCTTTTTTGCAAGTTCCACGATGACCTTCCTTTGGGCATTGAAAACCTGGTCGGGAAGCGGCAGAACCGGGGACGCACCCATCGAACCGGATATGCCTGCGGTGCTTGGACTTGCATAGGTGGAGCCGAGCATCAGGTTGTAAAGCCACCCGGACGACAGGTTCTGTTCAGTCGAGCGTACGAAATCCGGAGAAAAGCCCGACTGCTGTGCCGTCATGTCGATTATCTCGCTGTCATAGAAAGCGTATCCGAGTTCCTCCGCCAAAAGTTTTCCGATTGTATGTCCACCGCTTCCGTATTCGCGGCTTATGGTTATTATCTTCTTCATGGTCATCCTCCAGTCTGCAGGGGCTTTCATGCATCAGCAGTTCCCCAAT
>CACYBG010000285.1 GCA_902772605.1 uncultured Spirochaetaceae bacterium | reverse complement strand
GTCGATACGCCGGATTGGAGGGGGCCGCCTGCGGATTGCGGAGCAATGGAGGGAGCTTGCGACCGGAACCCCGGAAAGCCGGTTATATGTGTTTGTGCAGGGTACGGTCGTGTTTGCGCCGGTGAATCGGTCGGAGGTCGTCCGGAAACATCCCCTTTACAAAAAAAACGGTCGGTAAAAAAAAGTTGTTTTATGGTACGTTTCATGCTATCATTAAAAGTGCATACGGGAAATTCCATCAACATCAAAAGTCCAAAAGTATTTTTATCAACGCGTAAAATTTAAGGCAGGAAAAAATGAAAATTCGTCGGCAGCTTATTTTAAGTCACACAGCCCTCACGCTCACTGCAGTCCTTGTATTGCTTATCCCCGTTTTTCATCTGCAGCGAAGTACACTCAGGAAACAGATATCGCAGGTATCCGGACTTCAGGTCGAAAACGTCAACAACCAGATAGACAGCTTCCTGATGAAAGCCCAGCACACAATCGGCATAGTCGCATCCTACATGGAGAACCTTGATTCCTACGACAGGGAAAGCGTCGAGAACTTCCTTATTGCACAGTCGGCAGGCATAGGCGAATATTCGATGCTTTACGCTTCAAGTGCGGTTCCAACGTGCAGGGGCGGATTCACGTTCACGAACATCCATTGGATTGCACCGTCGGACTTTGACGAATCGAGCCGTTCATGGTTCATAAACGCAAAGAAGAACATGGGGCAGACCATATTTTCGGACCCCTACGTGGACGAACAGTCGAAGGGCATAGTCGTAACGCTTTCAAAGTCATACCGGAACAGGCAGGGTGATTTTGCCGGGGTCGTCGGAGTAGACCTTCTGCTCGATGAAGTCGTGGAAATGGTAAACGGAGTCAGGCTTACCGAAAACGGACATGCTTTCATGATAGATTCAAAGGGGCTTTACGTAACGAATCCGGACCCGGAAAAGGTCGCAAAGGAAAATTTCTATGCGGAACACGGATTTTCAGAGTTCAGCGGAAGCATCATGGGGGATGAGCCTTACCTGAACATGGATGCATCGGGAAAATATTTTGCGGCAAGGAAGATGGCGAACCTCTGCGGATGGACGCTCGTAACTTTCGGTCCGACAAGCGAGCTTTACTCCGAAATATACAGGAACCTCACCATACTTGCAATCCTTTCGGTCGTGGTGCTTTCCGTCGCAATTGCATCGGCGGCATTCATATCGTTCCGAATCACGAATCCCCTGAACAGGGTTGCAAAGGCCATGACGGTAATATCAAGCGGACATGCAGACCTTTCGCTCAGGCTGGACCATCAGTCGAACGACGAAATCGGGGACATTTCAAGGGGATTCAACCTCTTCTCACAGAAGCTCCAGGAAATAATGATAGGACTGAAAAAATCCAAGGACGTGCTTTCGAGCGCGGGACAGGACCTAGGTTCAAGTACGGGAAACACGTCCGATGCAATCAGGCAGATTCTCGAAAGCATATCCAACGTAAACGCCCAGATAGTCACGCAGGGAAACGACGTGCAGGAAACGGCAGGGGCCATAAATCAGATTGCGTCGAACATAAAGTCGCTTGAGGAGATGATAGAGACTCAGGCTACAGGAGTAACCGAGGCAAGCGCAGCCGTCGAACAGATGATAGGAAACATAAATTCGGTCACGGCAAGCGTCGAAAAGATGGCAAGTTCATTCGATTCGCTTCAGAACGATGCACGGAACGGTGGCGTAAAGCAGCAGGCCGTAAACGACAGGATAAGCCAGATCGAAACCCAGTCACAGCTTCTGCAGGAGGCAAACTCGGCGATTTCATCGATTGCAGAACAGACAAACCTTCTTGCAATGAACGCAGCAATCGAAGCAGCTCATGCAGGGGACGCAGGAAAGGGATTCAGCGTAGTTGCAGACGAAATACGAAAGCTGTCCGAAACGTCAAGCGAACAGTCGCGCACAATCGGCGAACAGCTTCTGAACATACAGTCTTCAATCGGTGAGGTCGTATCGGCATCACTCGAATCAAGCGAGGCATTTACGTCGGTTTCGACAAAAATCAAGGATACGGACCAGCTCGTACGTCAGATAAAATCCGCAATGGAAGAGCAGATAATCGGTTCACGCCAGATAATCGAACTTCTTCGCGACATGAACTCTACGACCTGCGAAGTAAAGGACTCTTCGGTCGAAATGCGGGACGGAAACACCCAGATGCTCAGGATAGTCCACAACCTGCAGGACGCTACGGACCTCATCAACAGGAGCATGGACGACATGTCTTCAGGTGCAAAGACAATCTCCGAATCCGAATCGTCGCTCAAGTACATTTCTTCCAAGATGAAGGGTGCAATCGACGACATCGGAAACCAGATAAACCAGTTCACGGTCTGAAAAAAAGATGGACGGATGCTCGGTTTACATTTGCGGGCGCATTCTTGCAGATGCAAGAACCGGGCTTTCCGCCGTTCCGGTATGAAACCTCCATTCCTACGCTTACGCTTCGGAACGCCTCCGGCGCGGCTACAATCCCTTGCGCAGGGACCTTACGTCTGTTTTCCGAAAAAAAAATCCGGCCGAAAATCTTCCGACCGGAATGCATTTACTTCAGTACAAGATACATGAAGGACCGTCCGTCCATAAAACGACAGCTCACATTCAGCGTCAAGCTTCGGATGAAGTAGACTCTGATGCGGCGGATTCAGGCTGTTCTGTCGGAGCTGACGACTCCTTTTCACCTTCCCCGTTTTCGCCTTCAGTCTTTCCGGAAGTCTTCTTTTCCTTCTTGGACTTTTCCAGACTTTCCTCATGCTTCTTTATGTCGGCTTCTATCTTCCTGATTGAATCGACGATGGCCGAAAGATTCAGGTCTTCACCGACCGGAATTTCCGACATCTTCTGGACTTCAATCTTTTCGTAAACGTTCTTTCCCAAATCGGCATAGGCCTTAAGGAGCTTGGACTTCAACTGCCCCAGCTCAATCCTTACCACCGACTTGTCGCCGAAATCGGATATTGCCTCTCCTGCTGCCATGAAACCCTTTTTTCCGGATTCTGCAACCCTGTCGATAAAATCCAGAACACTGCTTCCAAAACTCTTTTCATCAGCCATAACATCCTCCAAAATCTGGAACCACGGAAAAACGGAATCGATTTCTTGCGGAACCATAATTCAAATCCGGATGAAGGAAAGCCGTTAAACGACTCCCCCTCCAGATTCCAACGCAAATTTAAGGGCATCTCCAAAAATCATGTTTTCAGAGCTTTCCTTAAAATATACATTCTTTTTTGGTGAAGAGCAAATTTTTTTCAGGGATTCAACGTCCATTCGCCGTATTTGTCTACGACTTCTGCCTTCATGCTGGACATAGGACGCCATACGACCGAAAGCGAAACGTAAGGATCGAAATTGTACTGCTTTCTTCCGTTTTCAGTGACCAGACGCGGACTTATGCTGAAACTTGCGGAAAGGTCCCAGTCGTGCAGGTTGTGGGTTGCAGTGACCTTGAGGGTCTTGAGCTTGAATCCCGAAGACTTGCGTTTCGTCTGGTTCGGATCGATGAAAGAGCCGTCACCCCAGAATGCGAATGAATTCAGAAGGTCGACGAAAAGGTTCGTTTCGCCCGGAATCACTATGCCGTTGTCCGAAAGTCCCTGGAAATACCTGTATATTACGGAATTCCTTGATTCGGAACTGAACGTAAGGTCCAGAAGGTCGTTCACCTTGAAAGTTACGGACGGTGAAAAGCGGAAATAGCTGTTGGTCGGCCTAATGCAGTCGAATACCAGGGACGTGTTAAGTGCAGGAGTCAGTGAAATCCTGTCGTCAAGCCAGGAGAAGGTCTTTCCCGAAAATGCATAGCTCAATGAAACGTTGTCTGCAAGGAACTGTTTTTCGGATTCCGCAACCCATCCGTTCGTCTGGCTGAAATTGTACCTGTAGGCCGTGGACATTGCAAACGAAAGCGAAAGTCCCCTCCACCCGAGTCCTAACTTGAGGGAATCAGGCTTCATCGTCTGCCAGTTGAAGCTGAACGACTGATTCAGGGACAGTGCGTTTTTCGTTCCGCTGAAGAAATTTGCATTGAGGCTTTCCTTGAAAAGTTCCGGGGTCCAGGTCTTTGTTCCACCCGAATCCACGGCACTGGATATTCCGCCGGAAAAGCTTGCACTGACGTACGGGAACGTAAGTTTGAGCGTTGCCGAATACGATTCGTTCTGCGGCGGAAGGTTCGACGTAAGCGTGAGTGTCTGAGAAAAATCGTCGTCCCAGGCTGCCGAAAGAGTTCCTGAAAGTGAATGTGCCGTTACGCTTTCCCTGTCCGTAAAATCGAGTCCTTTAACTTCCCATTCAGGATTTTCAGCATCTCCCAGGAAATTCGTCCTGAGTATCTTTGCCGTACTGTTCCAGTTTATTGACGAATTTTTGAACTTGCCCATGTAAATCAGGGGCTTGAACGAAACGGATGTCGTCTCCGAAAGATTCAGGCTCCGCGCACTGTAGTCGGATTTCAGTATCGAAAGTTCGGACGAAGACGAATAGCCGTTAAGGACCGGATGAACCTGATAAAGCGGATTGAAGGTCAGGGCCGTTGAAACCGAAAGGAAATCTCCGCGGTATGAAAGTTTTCCGTTTACGCTGAGAGGCGCCTTTACCTGAATGTAGGTTGACTGCAAGTCGGTCCACTTGAAATCGGTCGCAGCAGTCAGATCCGATGCGTTGTAGTTTATCTGAGACGTAAACTGAGGTTCAAAGCTGTATCCGAGGTTGAAGTTAAGTCCGTCGATTTTCTGAACGGAATCTCCTGACGACGACTCAAGGCTCGGTAAATCGGACTCCTTAAG
>CACYBG010000284.1 GCA_902772605.1 uncultured Spirochaetaceae bacterium | reverse complement strand
TGAATGTCGAGTTTCAACAATAGTTTGATAAAATTGGCTTTCAGCGAGAACCGGACGCAAGCTGTCGCTTGCTAAATTGCGCTCCCCACCGCACAAATGGCTGCTTGTCACGAACCCCGCCTCCCATTACAGCGTTTCCTCAGACTTAATTAAATTTTCCATGCAGCATTTACGGCACTTTCCCTTCACAATTCATTTTCACCCGCCGAGACACACATTATTTTAAGCAAACTTAAATCGTAAGATAAAAAATATCAAAGCGGATCGTAAATCTGTATCTCATCACCAAGATTTACGGAAGAATAATCGTTCGTACCGTCAAAATTTAAGAGCGATTCAACCTTAGACAATTCCTCCTCACTCCCCTTCACCATGAAGACGGCACCATTTTCCACGGATATCTTACCGACGGCAGAAACCTTTCCCCCGACGATTATTGCGACCGGAATCAATGCATCCGAAGCAGACTTTGAAATGCGGGAAGAATAAGCCGATTTTTCAACGTAAAGCTGAATCCTCTTGGCACCGGATTTTCCTGAAACGAAGCCCTGAATCTTTTTTCCGTCCCTCACGCAGAAAGTCTGAAGCAGATCGGAATACTGATTTCCCTGGCTTGAAAGCGCCCTGTTCGTTTCTGCAAGACTGTCACGTTCACTGGCAAGGCTTTTATTCTCCTCCCTAAGGCTCTTGTTCTGTTCATCCATGCCCGCCTTTTCAGCAGAAAGCCTGTCGTTCTCTTCCTTAAGGCGCTTGGTCTCAGCAGTCAATTCCGCATTTGCAGATGCAAGGCTCTCCTTTTCAGCAGACAGTGATGAAGAAGACTCACCAGAAGACAATTCGTTCTGACGTGCAAGAAGTTCAGCCTTTTCCGAAGCCCACTGTTCCTCAAGGCTCGCCCTGAGTGAATTCCAGCTTTCCTTTTCCTTATTCAGTTTTTCAACCTCAAGTTCAAGAGCGGACTTTTGCGATGCAAGGCTTTCATTGGCAGTGCTCAACGATGCATTTTCCCCTGAAAGGGCCTCAAACGTAGCCGAAAGCGAACTCTTTTCACTGGACAGGCTTTTGTTTTCAGTTTCAAGCGCAATCTTTTCCTCGGACAGGGTTCCGTTCCGTTCAATCAGCTCATTGCGTTCAGTTTCAAGACCTTCAATCTGCACGCTCATCTCGGACTTCTCGCCTTCAAGGGCAAGGTTTTTCTCGGACAGCTCCCTGTTGATTCCCATGAGCTTGTTGATTTCAGCAACCGATGCCGAAGCCAGATCGTTTCCGGCAGTATTTGCAAGCCTCTGCATGACCTGTGCAAATTTCGGTATGGCATTTTTCTGAGGAAGCCTCTGGAACCTGGAACTCAGCGTGGAAATCTGGTTGAAATAGTCATTCTGCCCCTTCAATGCCGACTTGAATTCCTCGGATGCCCCGTCATCAAGCTTAACGTTGGATCCGACGTAACGGCTTGCATATAGGGACATTTTTCCGACTACAGCCTGAGCAGCCCTGTCATCCGAAAAAGTCGGGTCGTACTGGCCGATTACATAGTCAACCATCTCCTGCTGCTTTTCAAGTGCAACCTGATGCTGACTCTCCAAATCCTTCTGAAGATCGCTTATCTTTCCTTCATATTCACTGGAGATTCTCTGCTTTTCAAGCTGATGGAGCTGCTTTTCACTGTCCATCTCCGCCTGATGTTCCCTGGCCTGCTGTACGGTTGCAGTATCATACTGTGCGAGCTGCTGCTGATAGAGCGCAATCTTAGCGTCCGACTCTGCAATCTGTGCATCTATTTCCAAAACCGACGCAACGGAAGCCTCATATTCAGACTGGATTTCGGCCTTCATCTTCCTGAGTTCCGATGCATCCTTTATGTTCATCGATTCAAGGGTGGCAAGGGACGATTTCCTTACCGACTCCGCCTGTTCAAGCACTGCTCGTTTCTTTTCCTCAAGCTTTTCCCTGTTTGCCGACTCCTCGTTTATCTGCTGCTGGGTTCCGCTTACCAGATCCAGAAGCTTGCTCAGGTTCAGGCTGTCGAAACTTTCAACCTCAACGCTAATCCTGCTGTTCTGCCTGTTTACGATTGTAACTATTGTGCAGGCCATTATTCCGACGAACACGAATGCAGCCGCCATCCAAAGCAGTATGGGGATGAAATTCTTCATTCCGTTCGATTTGGTTGCAGAATACTCTTCGGCCAGATCGTATTTTACGCCGGAAGCCTCGGTCGGAAGATTTCGGGACTCCTCTTCAAGGAAATCCTGAATGCCGGCCTTTATCCTTGCACGTGCAGATACGGACTGACGGCCCGAATATGAAAAGCCCGATTCTACTTCGTCATTTTCACGGGAAGATGAAACGCCGGATTTTGCCCCTTCTCCAGATTCGCTCCTGACTGAAAAAAGGTCCGACGCAAAAATCGATGATCCGCTTCGGACATCATCCTTCTTTACGGAAACAGCCGTCTGACTTTCCCTTCCTTCTATTTCGTTGACATTGTCCATATTCCTCTCCAATCGGCCGGTGCACTCTTAAGACCCATGCGCTCAAGGAAAACCTTTCCCACCGCAAGCTCGCTTTTCTTGAACTGACTTCTGGCAGTCTTCCAGTCTCCCGAATAATACGCCTTCAGTCCGCGGTCGAATTCCTCGAATTTTTCCACGGTATAATCACGGGCGTAATCCTCATCAGCCTGCTCCATGTCCAGAGGGAAATAAATCTTCTTGCCCTCAAGCTTTCCCTTCACCTGTACCGTATCGATTTCATAGAACCTGTACCTTTCCGCCGCCTCAGGAACCTTTATGACTTCATTCCTGACATACTCGCTGCAAAGGACCGGCAGCCTGTAGATTCTGGTAAGTCCCTCGATTCTGGACGCAGAGTTGACGTTGTCTCCGATTACGGTGTTCGCCATGTATTTGTTCGAACCGATGTTTCCGTAGAAGACCTCACCGCCGTCTATTCCGACACCGATGTCTATCAGCACGGCCTCGTAAACCTTCTGGGTCTGCTCGTTGAATTTACCCTGGGAAATCAGCTCCTTCTTGCGCTCATCCATCTTGCTGCGGAATTTTTTCGTCTGTATGGTCATCTTCCATGCGCATGCCACTGCATCAACCGATTTCTGGGGATTTACAGTATCTTTCGTTCCGTCGATTCCGAACACTCCAAGGACCGCATCTCCTATCAGGGAACCGATGAATGCCTTTGAACGGTGGTCTCCGCTTTCATCCGGCTGGATTATTCCAATTATGGAATTGTAGTGTATGTTCAGGAGCCTGATTATTTCGTTTCCAAGCACTTCCGTCCTGTTGGTGAAATTCTTTATGTCCGTAAACAGAATGGTAAGCTGCCTCTGTTCGCCCTTGAGTTCAACCCTCTTTTCGTTGTAGGCCGTATCGACCACATGCTTCGACACGAATTTCTGGAAAATGTTCCTGAGTGTCGCAGTGTTAAGGTAAAGGTTGTTGAAATTCGCCGCCAGATAGGTGATGTCGTCGTTTGATGCACCGCTTATGTCGATTGGGGCTTCAAGATCCTTTGCGGACGAAATGTTTTCCATCTGCTGGGACCTGTTCAGCTCATAAACGTCCTTCGTGAATTTCCTGACGTTGCTGAAAAGCGAATTGAGGACCGAAATGCCGACCACCATGAAAAAAGCCGTCATTACGAGTATGATTATGGATATCTTGAAGAAGATTCCGTACATCTCGCGGTTCGTATCAGCCTTGAGTTCAGCCCTGATCAGGTAGCACTGCCAGTCGTCGTGATACTTGAACACTCCCATGTACTCATCCCCCGCAGGAGAGGTAAAGTTGACCGAGCCTTCGACACGATCGGGAGTCCCGGCACTTTGGGCGGAATCATAGGTTTCGTTCATCCTTGCAAGGGCACCGGAATCTGAAAAACCGTACCAGCTGTGGCTTTTATCCTGACGTGCTATGAACAGAATCTTTCCGTCCCGGGTCACACCCATGGCGATTGAATGGGGCTTTGAAAAATCCCTGCTTGCAGCCTCCACTATGCTGTCAATCGATTCCTCTCGCTCCTGGGAATAAAGGCTTATCTGATACTGGTTGCTTGCATTGGTGTAAAGGTCCGAAAGATGATAGACCAGAAGTTCGTTCGTAAGTGCAATCGTCTGCCGCTGGGTAAACACAAGGGTTATGAAATTCGTACTCAGGCACGAAAGCAGTATAAGGATGATAAACACCGTAAGGATTTTTGCGGAGATGGGCACGATGGAGGTCTTTCCGACCTTCTGGAACCTTATGCCCCTGGAAATTTTGTCTGAGGAATTCATCTCAACCCCTGTTTTGAAAAACTTTTTTTAATCGGGAACAAACGTACACTTCGTCATTCCACAAACACGGCAGGCATCCCGCAGTCCAGGCCGATGTTTTTCTTCTATATACATGTCCTTCATTCCCCAAAAAACGAAGTCCACAGTGAAATGCCGACACAATCGATGCATTATAGAGGAAACTCTGAAATTTAACATTTTAGAGATACCTATAATTTTACACCGATTGATTTAATTTTACAACTATTTTATTCTTTTCCTGATATGAATACAAACGAAAAAAATGAAAACGAAACGACAGTGCAGGCGACGGAAAAAAAATCGTCCCTCGTAAAAAAGGGACTGTCACTTTCCGTGCTGACACTTTTTTCAAGAATACTGGGACTTATCCGTGAAATGACCAAGGCCCACTTCATGGGAACGAGCACCTTCTCG
>CACYBG010000283.1 GCA_902772605.1 uncultured Spirochaetaceae bacterium | reverse complement strand
TCCTTTGCCGGTTGCTCCGTGGCAGATTGCGACCGCCTTTTCCTGACGCGCATACTCGACCAGAATCTTTCCGATAAGAGGACGTGCAGTTGAAGTTCCCAAAAGATACTCGTCCTCGTAAACGGCATTTGCCTTTACAGCAGGGAAAACATAGTCGGTAATGTACTCTTCCCTTGCGTCAACCACATAACATGCAGCAGCCCCAGTCTTAAGCGCACGGGACTTTATTGCCTCCCAGTCGTCACCCTGTCCCAAATCAATGCAGACTGCAATAACGTCATAATCATAATTTTCTTTAAGCCATGGAATGATGACGGTCGTATCAAGACCGCCGGAATAAGCCAGAATAACCTTGTCCTTCGCCATAATTTTCCTCGAAAAAAAATGTAATTTTATGCAATTAATATAAACTCGATTCAATAAATATTCAAGGGTAAAATCATCCAGAAAGCCCACTACCGACGAATTTTCAGGCATTCCCCAAAGCGACGTACATCCTAGGGTGTTTGGCTATTGAATACATATTTAAATACGGAATATAATCAAATTATGCTTGGAGACCGCAAGATAGTTGCCTTCTGCACCGCCAGAATACACGACACTCTTAACTTCGACTTACTCAAAACGCTCAACAGACAGCTCACTGAAAAAGGCGTCTCCATTTTCGTATACAACATCTGTTCGGACAATTACTGGAGCAGCATCGTATCTCCCGAATCAAACGTATTCAAGCGGATTGATTATGAAACGATCGATTCCATGGTCATTCTGGACGAACAGATAAAAAGCCGGCAGATAACCGACACTCTGGTTGAAAATGCAAGGAAACACGGAATACCCGTCCTTATCATAAACGGAACCCACGAACACTCTCCGTCGATATGCTTCGACTACAAATACGGATTTGAACTGATAACACGGCACGTAATCGAATTCCACAGGGCAAGGGACGTAATCTTCATGGGCGGGATTCCCGGAAACCCATTCTCGGACGACCGCGAAGAAACATTCAAAAAAGTCCTGAAGGAAAACGGAATACCGTTCAAAAAGGAAATGGTGACTTACGGATATTTTTATGCCGAAGCGACCCAGGATGCAGTCGAAAGGATAATACTGTCAGGTCACATTCCCGAAGCGATAATCTGTGCAAACGACATCATGGCAATCAACACGGAACAGATAATTCAGAAATTCGATCCGGATCTGGCCGACAAAATCATAATCACGGGATACGACGGACTGGACGAGATTTATTTTTCATTCCCGCAGATTACATCGATTAAATGCAACAACGTTTCAATTGCACTTGAAGCGGCAAAACTCATAGAACTTCAGCTCAATGGAAAACCGATTCCACGCGAGACCCTCATAAAGCCGGACCTGGTAATTGCAGGTTCATGCGGATGTAAAACCGAAACGATTCCGATACCGGACTATTTCACGAAGATGAGCCACAGGTTCTTCAATTTTCCGGAGGACACGAAAGCCGTATTCCGAATAATCGAAAGGATGCAGACGGCGGAAACGATTGAGGAAGCTTCGAATGCATTGGCAAGGAGTTCCATATATGCACTATCGGTCGTCCTGTCGCGCTCATACATCGAATCGGACAATGCGGCGGTTACAGATGGAGATGAAGACCTGATTGCGTTCTATGACACCGATTCGGAAAGTCCGTTCGAGCCGTATCCAATCAGTGCGAAACAGATGATTCCCAATCTGGAAATGCACCTTAACAACGGATATCCGCTGATTTTCAACGAGCTTGATTACGGAGGCATTTCATTCGGATACGTCTGCTTCCACTTCGGGACCTACAACATCTTGAACTACGCAAGGATTCCGATGCTGGTAACTGCACTCAGGACGTCAATCGGAGGATACGCAAACCTACAGTATCAGAAGCGCATAGTGAAGCAGCTCGACGAAACATACAAGCTGGATGCACTTACGGGACTTTACAACAGGCTAGGGTTCAACAAGATGTACAGGCCGCTGCAGGAAAAAATCAGGGAAACGGGCGGAACGATAACCGTACTGATTTCCGACCTGGACAGGCTCAAATCAATCAACGACATGTACGGACATTCTGCAGGCGACAATGCGGTTCACCAGGTTGCCAAGGCCTTGAAAAATTCCTGTCCAACTTCGGCACTCTGCGTCAGGTTCGGAGGAGACGAAATGCTTGCCGTCATCGAAGGCGATGTTGATGCAGAAGAAATAAAGAAAAAAATCGACGGATACCTGAACGAATACAACGGAAAATCAAATCTGCCCTACACCATCAGTACCAGCATCGGCATATTCAAGACCGACGGAAAAAAAGACACGGATTTTGAAACGCTGATAAAGGGAGCGGACAAGAGCCTTTACAGGGAAAAGAAAAAGCATCACGCAGAACTCAAGATGTAAGCGGCATTTT
>CACYBG010000282.1 GCA_902772605.1 uncultured Spirochaetaceae bacterium | reverse complement strand
CCTCGCGACCAAAGCAAAACTCCTTAGCAAGCGCAATAAATATAACATGGAATATTTTATGCTGGCTGTGGACCAATTTTACAATTAAACTTGGAGTTTTGCTGCTTTTCCCGCAGGGAAAATGGGAGTCCTCGCTTACACCAATTTTTACACTCTTTGCAAAAACTCGAAATTGAACCTAACAATTGATTTCGGAGTTTTGCTGCTTTTCCCGCAGGGAAAATGGGAGCCTTCGCGACCAAAGCAAAACTCCTTAGCAAGCGCCAGCTTGCGACCAGCTTGCGACGCGGCCTGTTCCTAATCAACCGTTTTTGTGCTATACTTTTGGTCCGCAGGGAATCTTGGAAGGCCTTTGCATTCCGGGTTTCCGACATGAAAAACAAACGAAAGGGGAAAGAAAAAAATGTACATTACATGTCTTGATTTGGAAGGCGTACTTGTTCCGGAAATCTGGATTGCATTCGCAGAAGCTTCCGGCATCCCGGAATTGAAACGCACGACAAGGGACGAACCTGATTACGACAAGCTGATGAAGTGGAGGATTGGAATCCTGAAGGAACACGGACTTGGATTGAAAGAAATTCAGGACACGATTGCAAAGATAGATCCGATTCCAGGCGCAAAGGAATTCCTCGACGAACTCCGGTCAATCTGCCAGACGATAATAATCAGCGACACATTCACACAGTTCGCCACACCGCTCATGAAAAAGCTCGGATGGCCTACGATTTTCTGCAACAGCCTCGAAGTCGCTCCAAGCGGAGAAATAACGGGATTCAAGATGAGGTGCGAACAGAGCAAGCTTACGACGGTCAAGGCGCTCCAGTCAATCGGATACCAGACCATTGCATCAGGAGACAGCCACAATGATCTGGGCATGATCCGTGCAAGCAAGGCCGGATTCCTGTTCAAGAGCACCGACAAAATCAAGGCTGACAACCCTGACCTGCCGGCGTTTGAAACCTATGACGAACTTCTGTCCGCAATCAAAAAGGCAATGTCCGACTAATCCGTAAAGCGGATTTTCTGCCAGATGTCGCTGTATTTATCCAGATTGTTGCCGAGATCCTGCTTGAGCGTACAGGTGTATGCCTGTTCTGCGTTGTACATGGACTTCTTGGTGACAAACTGAGGGGCTTCAGTGTTGACTACGCACGGATAACCGAATGCATCGATGAATTTTGCATACATTTCGGGCCTGTGGATGAAGTTGATGAACTCGTTCGCAAGCTCGTAATGCGGTGCATCCTTCAATATGACCATGCAGTCAAGGCTTGCAGGTCCACCCTCTTCCGGAATGAAGAAATCGATGGTTTCGTCCCAGCGGCTTTCATCAACCTCACCGAAGACGATTTCAGGATATCCCTGGCACAATGCAAAGTTTCCGGCCGCAAAAGACTTTCCGAATCCTTCCGCATCGAATTTCGTCAGATTGGGCTTCCACTGCTTTGAAACAAGCTCGTACGCTTCCGCAAGTTCCCTGTCATCCACCGAATTCATGTCGTATCCGAGCTGAAGGAGAGCGCATCCCAAAACCTCACGCATGTCATCCATCATAGTGGCTCCGACCTTACTGAACCTTTGGTCTGAAAAAATGCTGTAATCCCTTGGATAATCCCAGTTTACCAGAGTCTTGTTCACCATTATTCCGGTTGCACTCAAGGCATACGGAATCGAATACTTCATGTCCGGGTCAAAATCCATCTTCTTCTGAATCACGGGATTAATCTTGTCCAGGTTGGTCATCTTTGACTGGTCAAGTTCCCTGAGCATTCCCTGCTTGATCATGATGGATACGAAATCGTTTGACGGAATCACAACGTCGTAGCCCTTTGCACCGGCACGGAGCTTTGCATACATTTCATCGCAGGTTGAATAGTTGTCCAGCTTTACCTTGCAGTCGAATTCCTTTTCAAAGGCCTCGATTACTTCATCGGGAGTGTAGTATGTCCAGTTGTAAAGGTAAAGGGTCCTGCCGGAGTTTGATGAGCAGGAAACGGAGAAAACTGTTGCCGCAGCGAGTGCCACAGCGGAAAGGATTTTGGTTAGCTTTTTCAATTGAAAACCTCTAAGATGTTTTTTTTGGTTGATACCCCATCGTTTGGCCGCCATTTGCGACGGCTTTAGACTAATTACGCCTACAGTTGCTCCGACGGAGTCTGACGGCGCGTCATTAAAAGAGACCGTATTATATAAAATTTTACCGATTTGTCAAAGCCCATCGCAGGGATTT
>CACYBG010000281.1 GCA_902772605.1 uncultured Spirochaetaceae bacterium | reverse complement strand
TTTCTTTGTGGATTCGCTCTGTGCGTGCGACTTGCTTCCTCCCGCAAACATGAATGAATCGCCGAAATCGCTCAGCCTTGAAATCATCGGTTGAAGGGCCTTGAGTGATTCGATTGCGTCCTTCAGCTGTGCAGACGTCTTTACGTATGATGTCGGATCTATCGAGTCGAGTTCCTTGGATATGGTCATGGAAACCGTGGATGCCTTTCCGAAAATGCTGTCCGTAATGTCCTTCTGGATCTTGAGCCACTGTACGTTCATGACTCCGGTAAGTCCCGTGTTTTCCGTTCTGCCCGTACCTGTGAGGAATTTTATCATGTATGAAAGGTAGCTTGCATCCTGGACCTCCCTGGTTTCCTTCAGGGATGAAAAGATCTTTCCCGCCTTTTCCGATTCGCTGATTACGGTGTCCCTCAGGTTGAGCAGCTTGCCAAGGATTTCAAGGGTGGAGTTGAGTTCCGACTGCACGGTACGTACCGATCCGCCCTTAAGGGAATTCGTAAATCCGTTTTTAGCCTGTTCGAGCTTTTGCTGCATCGATGCGTATTCCTGTATGCAGCCCTTCATCTTTTCCGAAAACTCCCTGATTGACGAAACCGTGTCAGGATTTATCCGGCTTCCGTAGAATGTCTGGCTTCCGAAATCTATGGCCATGGAATTTGACGAGTCCCTTTCAAGGAGTACCTTTGCGGCTCCTGCAAAATCTCCCTTTTCGGCCCGTGAATACATGCCGCTTATGGTAGTGTTGAAGAATTTGGGGTAGTAGGGATAGTCGTTTATGAAGACGGATTTTTCTTCTTCGACGACGGATTGGGCCTGTCCGAACGCCTTCTGTACGTATGCGGATGAAAAAAGCAGTCCCAGTCCCATCGAACATGTGAGTCCCTTGCGAATGATTCCTTCATAAAAGCTTTTCAAGATACCTTTCACCTCGCTTTCCCTTTCCACAGTCCCAGAAAATCCCTGGATTCATCTTACCCGACGTTAAACGGGCGTCCGGGACCGCATGCACGTACGCTCCCATAATCTATTATCGTAACATTCTACAATAAACTGTCGGAAACTTCAATTTATATGCGGCATATCCGGCTTGTCGTGCGGATTTTTCCATGGAACTCAGGATTTTATCGGTAATTTTTGGCTGAACGGGGGTTTTACGCTTTACAAAATCTGATTTATCAAATAAGCTAATGGTAGGGATACAAAAAAGGGAAAGGGGAATCAATAATGAAAGTTACTCTCAAAGACATCCGGGGGTTGAAAGAGAACCTCCAAGACACCATCATGTGTTTGAGTCAGAATCCTGCCTCAAATTTTGAAGAGCTGAATCGGTTGAGAAACATGGATTTCAAGCTGTCCATGATTTTCCTGTGCCACTCATTGGAAAAAGAGTCGACCGCAATCATGCTAAATGAAACCGACGATAGGGACGTAATCGAAGCTCTGGGTTCGTTCAATACCAGGCGCGTTCAGGAAAGGGTCGGTACGGGCAGCAGCGCTTCATGCGTAGAAAATCTTTCAGACCTAGCAAACGACATGGTTCGGCAGATTGATGACATTCTTGCAGGAATGAGACTTGGTCGCAATCCGATGCTGATGAAGAACATCTGCGAGAAATTCATGATGGCTTCTGAATTCCTGAAGGAAATCGCAACCCTCAAGGGCGATGCAGACAAGCTCTCCCAGTGGAAGAACGAGGAGATTTCCAATGCATGCATGGCCGCTTCGTTGATGGGACGAACGAAAAGCGAAAAGAAATCGGCTGCCGCACGTGAGAACGGAAAGAAGGGTGGCCGTCCAAGAAAATACGAGGTTACCGAAAACGTTTCAAAGAAGTCCGAGGTTCCAAGCAAGTCCAAGAAAGTCACTGCAGTCACGACCAACAGTAAGGTTCAGCCCCAGAAGGCCTGTTCTGCAGTCGAGAGGCGCATAATCCAGCCGTCCGGAAAGCTTGCAAAGTAAGTCAGAGTCCGAGAACAGACTTGGTTTTGATGCGTTCAGGATTAAATTCCGGGGCGTGTTTTTACAGGTCCGCGTTTCCTGCGATTGATGGGAGACGCGGCTTTTTTTATGTCATGATGACAGACCGGGAAGGACGGAGACCTATAAACGCAGATTTTACCGCATTTATAGCCGAAAATTCAAAAAAAAATGTCGAAATTCTGAAAATTCTTTAAAAAAGAATTTGACATGCCACTATATCTAGTGTATACTCACACATAGTTTCAATGTAAATCCACTATTTATGTTGAACGATTCCCACTCAGCTCTGTCAGCTTTTCCCACTAATCCCACTGGCAGAGCGTTTTTTTTTGCCTTTTATACTGATGACCCGAAAAAAAACGACCGGACTTAAGGAAACGCTTCATACTCCGAAAGCGGATTATGAAGTGTTAACAATAACCCTAAATATCCGGCCTTTCGGTCATGATCATGAAATCATTTCTTTCTGCTGAATATCCTGTAGTTCATCCATGGGAAAAGGGGATGCTCCTTTTCAAGCCTTGTAAGCCACTCGGTGCTTACGGAATTGCTTGCAAGCGCATCGAATACCTGTGAGAACGAAAGTATGTCATCCTTGAATTCTTCCCTTGCAAAATCAGGGCAGAGACCTTCCTGTACCATCTTTGGAAGTGCACTTGACTGTACCAGGAACACTTCCTTTGCGCCCAGGTTCAGAAGCCTTGCCTTGAGGCTGGTTTCTCCGGGGAACCTGTTTGCAAGCTCTATCATCCTTTCGGTGGCCTTCCTGGTGTACCTCATCATCCAGCTGTTGCAGCTGTCCAGAAGATCCTCGCTGTATCCGTTTCCTCCGCATGAGCACGGGTATGGTTCAAGCTTCTGGAGTGAAAACTGCTTCTTCAGGTTGTCCTTGCATACTGAAAGTTCGATGTCTCCGTCAGATGCACAGCGCCTTATGACTTCTTCAAGCCATAAAGGTCCCTCGTGCCACTCCTGTCCGATGTATTCGGCCGGAATGTTGCATACGAGAACTGCATCGTCTTCCGGAAGTTCCCTTGAAGCAGCAATCAGCTTGGCCTTCTTCGATTCAAAGAAATCCCTTGCATCGTCCGAAGCCTTCCTGCGTGCCTCTTTGGGGTCGTATGCCGTCCTTTCCTCGGTTTCCTCATGCCTTTTCCAGTACTTGAATCCTGTCTGCACCCTGGATCCGTCGTTTTCCATGATGTCCTTTAGCTCTTCGCCCGGAAGTTCGAATCCGACGTCGCTTTCCACGGAGAGGTAGCTTTCATCGTTCATGTATCCGTCATCCCCGGCAATGTCGCTTATGGTGTCGGGGTCTGTTCCGAAAAGCACAAGGGAACCGTTCGTCCTTACCGGACAGAATATGCCCCTGCCGTTCGGCGTTTCTGAGAAGAGCAGGGCCTTTGCATCGAGTATCGTATAGTTGATTCCGTAAGGGCGCATTATCCTGTCGAATCCGGATGCCCATCCCATGTACGGAAGGTAGAATCCGCCGCCTATTTCGCCGAAGAAGTATTTTGCCGAATAGAGTCCCGCTTCAATCTGCGCGTTTATTGATTCCGGCATGTCTGCGTAGTGCGGAAGGTATGCATAGCTTGCTGCCGTAGGGATTATCTCGACCTCTCCCTTTGCAACGAATTTCCTTATCTGCTTGACGATCCTCTTCTGGAACCTGTTTTCGAAGAGATCCTTCTTTTTTTTGAGGGTCTCGAGCGTCGACTTTACCAGTGCAAGCACTTTCGGATCGGATTCGTTTCGCTCAAGCTCCTTTTTTCCGATTTCAATCCTTTTTTCAAGGTTTGCGATGTACTGGTTCTGGACCGAAGGGTCTTCAAGCAGTTCGCACAGGAGAGGGCTCATGACCAGGTTCAGCTTGAACGGTACGTTTTCATCCTCAAGCCTGTACATCATGTCCACAAGCGGAATGTAGGTGTCCGTGACGGCTGAAAAAAGTATGTCGTTCGGTGCGGAAAAAACGTCATGAGGGGACGTCCGCCTTATGTATGCCTGTTCGGCCGCTATAACAAGAATAAGTCTTTTTTCTGGCATATGCTCCATCCTCATGAAAAGGACTGTCGGTGGTTCCTGTAATGGTCGCTGATTATCTTCTCCATCCCAGAAAGCCTCTCGAGTTCCGTCATTTCGATTTTCTGTCCCGGCTGCAGCGATGCAACGGCGCTTCCCTCCTGGGGAATCTCGAGCCTTTTCGTATAGGCCAGGACCTTCTGTTCTCCATCGTCAAAACTGGATTTGAGGTTTATTATCAGGTATTTCCTTCCGGCAGGGATGAATATGTACTGTTCCCTGTCGTGCTCGGATATCCTTATGTCGAAGCTGTCGACCGGAGTGTCGCCCGTTGCCGTGTCGAAGAATGCAACGTGAAGCAGGAGGTGCTCGAAATCCATGTTGTTGCGCAATGCGGCCATCTGTGCATCGCTTATGTCCCAGAAAACGAAAACCCATGCCGGGTTCCTCTGCACTGCAAAAATCTGGGTCTCGTTGTAGCTTCTCGGAAGCGAGTCTGGAAGGCTGACGCTGTCGTCCGTAAGCTGTACGTCGCCGTCGGAGTTTGCATCGTTTTCCAGCTCCTCTGCCAATTCCAGGAGTTCACCGATTATGAACCTTCTGGTAAGGTTTGAGGGTATGTCTATTCCATAGTCGTCGGCCAGTGAAATCAGGTCGGCAGTGGAAATTGATTCAAGATACTGACGGGAGAAGTCGTGTTTTTCCATGGCAATAAATATTCTATAAAAAAGCCCTTGTGTCAAGAATGGGCGTAATGTTTCGCGCTTTCTGATCCGTCGCGTGTTGCGCAAGTTTCGTTTATGGAATATATTCATGGAATGAATCAGTATGCACATGTAATTTTGAAGGCTAAGGAAGAGCAGGAAATCCTTCAGGGGTTCCCTTGGGTTTACGACAACGAGATTTTTTCGGTCAAATGGAATGCGGACGACGGAAGCGGAGTAAAGACGACGGCTCTGTCGGAGGCTGAAATCGACGACGGTGAGGCGGTGGAGGTCTATACTTCCAAGGGCAATTTCCTTGGTACGGGAATCTTCAACCGGAAGTCCAGGATAATCATCAGGTTCATCGGAAAGGAGCATGCGGATGCAATCATGGCCGATCCGTCGGAATACTGGAGGAAGGCCGTTTCAAGGGCTGTCAGCGTGAGGGGCATATCGTTCGGCGAAGGCGACAGCTGCAGGCTCGTGTACGGCGAGTCTGATTCCATTCCGGGACTTGTAGTGGAAAAGTACGTTTCGGACGGAAAGGTTTATCTTGTCGTACAGTTCCTGGCGCTTGCATGTGAAAAATTCAGGGCGGAAATAGTTTCTGCACTAAAATCGTCGGTCAGATGCGACGGGATATACGAAAGAAGCGATGCTCCCGTGCGTGAAAAGGAAGGCCTTGAACTCAAGTCGGGATGGATATTCGGTTCCGGCCCTGATTCTCTGGTCATAACGGAAAACGGGGTCAAGATAGTCGTGGACATTGCACGCGGACAGAAGACCGGATACTTCCTGGATCAGAAATTCAACAGGGAGGCCATAAAGAAATACTGCCACGGAAAAAGGGTCCTTGACACGTTCACCCACACAGGAGCCTTCGGACTTAATGCAGTCATGGGCGGTGCAAAAGAGGTCGTGAGCGTGGACATCTCCCAGGAAGCCGTGGACATAGTGAACAGGAACATAGAGCTTAACGGTGCCAAAGACCGCATGAGCGCGCTGTGCATGGATGTGTTCGACCTTCTCAAAAAGTACGAGGCGGACGGTGAGAAATTCGACGTAATAATCCTGGACCCGCCTGCATTCACCAAGAGTGCAAAGCTTATTCAGAAGGCGTACGGCGGATACAAGGAAATCAACCTCAGGGCGATGAGGCTCCTCAAGGAAGGCGGAATACTCGTTACGTGCTCATGTTCTGCATATTTCGACGAGCCGACCTTCTACTCGATGCTCACTCATGCGGCCATGGACAGCCATAAGAAGGTTCAGGTCCTTGAAAAGCGCGGTGCCGGTCCCGATCATCCGGTGCTCCTCGGATATCCGAAAAGCGAATACCTCAAGTGTGCCGTATGCAGGGTGATGTAGCCGGAGGCATGATGGAAGGCGGAATAAACTGCGTAGTCCTCCTGGGTCCCACGGCGGTCGGAAAGACGGCTCTGGGCGTAAGGCTTGCAAGGAGATATGGATGGGATATCGTTTCTGCTGACAGCCGGCAGGTCTACAGGGGACTTGACATCGGAAGCGGAAAGGATTTGGCCGACTATACCGTCGAGGAGACCGGACCTGACGGAAGCGTTTCAACATATACGGTTCCCCATCACCTGATAGACGTTGCGACCCTTGACGTCGAATACAACGTGTTCAATTTCCAGCAGCAGTTTTACGGCATAATGAATTCCAAGGTGGCACGCGGCGAGACTACCTTCGTGGTCGGTGGAACAGGAATGTACATAGATTCTGTCCTCCGTTCCTATGATTTCGTCCCTGTGCCTGAAAACCCCGTTCTAAGGGCAGAACTTGAGGAAAAGACCCTTCAGGAGCTTGACGAAATGCTCCTTGATCTTAAGCCCGATCTGCACAATAGAAGCGACCTTGAACTCAGGGACAGGACCATACGCGCCATAGAGATAGCCATTTTCATGAAAAGCGACGAATGCAGGGAAGCTCGCAGCAGGCTTGAACCCAGGCCGGACGTAAGGCCCATCGTAATCGGTACGACGCTTGAAAGGGATGAGATGCGGTCGAACATTGCCAAAAGACTCAGGGAAAGGCTTGACTGCGGCATGGTCGAGGAGGTTCAGGGGCTTCACGACTCCGGCTATTCATGGGAGAGGCTTGAAAAGCTTGGGCTTGAATACAGGTTCGTAAGCCTCTATCTTGAGGGTAAGATCAGCGGTCGGGACGAGATGGAGGAACAGCTCTATCATGCAATCTGCCAGTTTGCCAAGAGGCAGGAGACCTGGTTCCGCGGAATGGAGAGGAAGGGCGTAAAAATAAACTGGCTCCCCCGACAGAACGACAGGGAAGCCAAATTCCGTGCAGCGGTTGAACTGCTGGACGGTCGGTTTTCTGATTTGCGATAGGACTTTTCGGTTTAGGCATTGACGACCATTCTTTTCTCAGCGTCATCAAGCTTTACGATATAGCCTGTGCGGATGCAGCTTTCAAAAAGTGTCTTTGAAATGTAATCTGTGGTTGCATCCGTATATCCGTCCTTGTCTCTGATGATTCGCACTACATATCCGTCGTCAAGCTCCTTTATTACGGCCATGTAGTCAGTTTGTCCCCCAAAACTTTTTAATGTGTAGGTTCCCATAGTCAGCTCCTTTAAGATTATGCACTTGCGTTTAATGCGTTTGAAAAACCGTCGAAAACCCCACCAGACCTGCTTTTAAGGGTCCGGTCCTTGGATTTTATCAGGTTTTCCTATAACCTTTTCTGAGCGGACAGCTTTCCGCCACCCAAACTCTGATTATATTTTCGGAAAAACGTCGGGGGAGTTTAGACTTTTCGTTTCTGCCTGGACCTGGATCTGAATTTGAGTTTTGGGGCGGCCAAGGAGTTTAGATGGATTTTTTTGATGCTCATTTCCATGCGGTTCAATGCCTGGACCGTCCCGGATGCACACTTGAAGGGGTTTCAGGCTGTTCATGTGCGCTTTCCCCGTCCGAATTCGAGTTCATGGAGGATATGTTTCGTGATAAGGCCGGAATCCGACTTTCGTTCGGCATACATCCGCTTACTCCAGATGAAAGCCTGATACCCTATCTGGAAGGGCTTTTAAGGGACGGGAGGATTTCAGCGGTCGGAGAAATCGGATTCGATTTTTTCAATGCTGAAGGAAGGGCTTCCAAAGCCGTTCAGGAAAAGGTCTGGACGTCATCTCTGGATCTTGCCCGTTCGTACGGCTATCCGGTCATAATCCACAACAGGAAGGCCATGGACATGATGTACCTGTATTCCGGGGAGCTTTCAAGGGTTCCCGCAGTAATGTTCCATTCGTTCCCGTTCGGATTCAGGGAGGCGAAGGGAATTCTGGACCGAGGAATCAACGGATTCTTTTCATTCGGAAAGACGCTTTTAAGGGGCAGCGTAAGGAATGCGGAGTGCATAAGGAATCTTCCGGACGACAGGATCCTATTTGAGACCGACGCCCCGTTCCAGAAGCTTGGCGGTGAGTCTTTCACAAGTCCGACCGACATAGCCTCCGTATATGATGCAGCATCCAGACTGAAGGGAATTGAAACGGACCGCCTTGCCGAAAAGGTCATGAAAAACGTCGCGTCATTTTTTGCTTCAGGTCCCGCATGCTGATTTCGAGACTATTCTTCAGGAAGCGATGCAAGTTCAGCCTTCATTGCTTCGACGGCCTCTTCATATGCCGAAACGAATCCTTCGTTCAGGGCTTTTACGTCTCCGTGAGCCTTTCCCCTCAGTACGTCTTCCAGTGCCTGTCCCTCCCTTGCCAGGACCTCGGCTCCAAGCTGCCTTGCCGCACCCTTGAAATAATGGACGTATTTTGCGGCTTCGGTAGTGTCATCCTGTGCTTCCAGCGACAGAAGCCTGGATTCGTCCAGTATCTTGTCGTTTATGTATGCCTCCAGGAGTATCCTGTAGAGCGAAAGGTCGTTGTCGACCATTTCCCTGGCCGCCTGGGTATTCAATATCCGTTCCATATTATTCGTCTCCTAAAATCTCCGTGGACTTAAGGAATCTCCGATTGATGCTTCGTGTATTAATCAGCTGTTCCCTAAATCTTACCATGAAAAACTATAGTCTATTCCGTGTTTTTTTGCTATATTCTACAGGTGCCTCCGAAAAATTCTACATTAAAGGGGCAAAGTACGATTAAAAAACTGTCCGGGGGTCTTATGAGAAAACTGAAAGCCTACGTTTATGTAAATCTTGTGCTGTCAGCCGTTTTTTCCTTCCTGTGTCTGTCGTTTCACAGGGATATTTCGGTCCTAGCTTTTCCGCTGTCCATACTGTTTACTGCGGCGATATCATACGTCACCATTTACCTTCTGCTGAAGAAAAACGCAGTGAATCATCTGGGAATGGTCCGGAGGTTCTTCCAGTATGAGCCTTTCGTGCTGATTTCCGCATTCGTGATTCAGCGTGCAGGGGAGAATGCATGTCCATACGGACTTGACCTGGCCGCTGCAATAATCTGGGTGCTGATAACAGTGCTTTCGTTCATGATTCAGTACCGCCTTTCGGAAAAGCGCATCGGAAAGGTCAATGACGAGTGGAAGAAATACCTTGACGAGCATCCGAAGAAGGTTTACCACGGAATAAAGCGCGTCGGAATTGAAATCGCGGAATGGGTCGATGCACTGGTGCAGGCGGTATTCACAATCGTCCTCCTCAACATATTCATTTTCCAGCTGTATGAGATACCTTCCGAATCCATGGTCTCGACATTCCTGATAGGCGACAGGGTTGCAGTCGGAAAGACCCTTGCCGGACCGAAATTTCCGCTCAGCGACGTCGGCCTTCCGTACATCCAGAAGTACGACAGGGGTGATGTCGTCGTATTCAGGAACCCGCATTATTCGAACGACAGGAAAAACGAGGTCAAGACCTTCATGTCCCAGTTCGTATACATGCTGACGCTGACTTTCGTAAAGTCCAACACCGATGAAAACGGAGCCATTAAGGCTGATCCCCTTGTCAAGCGAGTAGTAGGCCTTCCCGGCGAGCAGCTCATGCTCATGGACGGAAAGCTCTATGCCAGGACAAGGACTTCGGACTTCAGGCTGGTCTCCGAAGATTCCGATTGGGCGGTATGGAACCTCAATGCACTCCCAGCATCCATCAGGCAGAAGGTGAGGGATTTCCCGATGAGCCAGTCAAGCTATGAAGACGTCCTCAGGGTGGAGGAGGAAAGGCGCAACCTGGACCTTGAATCCGTAAAGCTTGAGTGCATGTCACTTACGGAGCGTTTTTCAAGGCTTGCAATGGGAGCCAAGGATGTAGACGGAAAGAACCTCATTCCTACGGACGACCTGATTGTTTACGGACTGCCTTCCACTACGTCGAAAAGCGTCCTGAAGCTCCTTACTGCGGATGGAGGCGCCGACTGGTTCAGGCACTTCATGAACGACTGGCATTCAGGGTTCGAAAACCTCAACGCATATACCGAAAAGAACGGTGTGTCCGGAATATCGCTTGTCGGCGGAGACCTTTACACCGATTCCAGGTTCAGGCTCAACCTCATGATAAAGCTCACGATGGGAAGAATCATGGTGAGGAGCGGTGAACTCCTTTCGAACAATGCCGACGACATGCAGTGGAGTTCCGATACGTACAGGAACGAGCAGATGGAAGTGCTTGAAAGGCTCATAATGTACGTAACCCAGATGGATCAGCGCAACATGGGACCGTTCCCTGCAAACGATGCATCGGGAAATCCCGTGTTCATACCCGAAAACTGCTATTTCATGATGGGAGACAACCGCTACAATTCATCCGACATGAGGCATTCCTACGAAAGGGTGTTCGAACCCCTGTATGCAGGAGACGCCTACTCGGTAACGTACGCTACGAACCTTTCCCCTCAGTACGTAAACCGCAACCGGATACTTGGAAAGGCCGGATTGAGGATTTGGCCGCTGAACCGTTTCGGACGTCCAGGAAAAAAGAACTGACCTGATTAAAAACATATGTCATGTGCCGTGGAAGAAGATTCTGCGGCATTTTTTTTGCATAAAAAAACGGACCCCGGATTTTGCGTTCCAACCCTTGCAGGTGAAAGCCTTTTATCCAAGATCCGTCTTTATGTGAGCCGGATGAGTCCGACACCGTTTCAATCAGTCAGATTAGGAGTTCCTTCCGTGGCACTGCTTGTATTTCTTGCCGCTTCCGCATGGACACGGATCGTTTCTTCCGACCTTCGGCAGAGTCCTCATGACCGTAACCGACTGTCCCTGCCGACCGGATTTCATTCCTGTGTTCGCGGCTCCCTGCTGTGCCTGCCTTGCGTTGAATGCCTGCTGTGCCTGCTGAGGCGCTATTGCAGACCGGGCCTCTTCATGCTGTGCGTTCATCTGCATCCTCTGCTGCGGTGGCCTGCGTACCTCTGATGACGGCTGAACCTGAATCTTGACCTTGAAGATTCTGCTTTCGACAGCCTTCCTGATTGATTCGAGCATTACGTCGAACTGGTCGAATCCGTCGTTCTTGTACTCTGTGAGCGGGTTCTTGCTTCCGTATGAGCGGAGGTGCACTGCTTCACGGAGTCCGTCAAGGTATTCCAGCTGGTCGAGCCATTTCTTGTCGATCATCTGTATGTACTGGTAGCGGATGAACATGTTGAAGTTAGGCTTTCCGACAAGAAGCTCCTTCTGGGTTATGTCGTTCTGGAGGAGTGCATTGATGCTTTCCTCTGACAGCTGGTCGAATGAAGGCGTCTGTCCGAACAGCTCGTGGATTCGGTCTACAAGTGCGCTCTGTGCGGAACCTGACTTCTTCGTGTGCCTGTATTCATCGAAAAGCTCGGCAACCGTGTCCTTTGCATTGTTGATTACGCGGGTGCTGAGATCCTCGTCCTCAAGTATTGCATCCCTCTGCTGGTAGATGAAGTTCCTCTGCTGATTCAGGACGTCATCGTAGTCGAGAAGGTTCTTTCTTATTTCAAAGTTCCTTTCCTCGACCTTCTTCTGTGCCTTTTCGATGGACTTGTTGAGCCACGGATGGTCTATCGGCTCACCCGGCTTCATTCCGACTGATGACATTATCTTCTTCATGCGTTCACCGCCGAAAAGCCTCATCAAATCGTCGTCCATCGATATGTAGAATTTGCTGCGTCCCGGGTCTCCCTGTCGTCCTGAGCGTCCGCGGAGCTGATTGTCGATTCGGCGGCTTTCATGCCTTTCGGAACCGATGACATAAAGTCCTCCGAGACTCTTGACCTCTTCGTAGTCCTTAAGCCACTTTTCCTTTTCGAGTTTCAGGGTTGCATCGAACTGTTCCTGGCTTGCCTCCGTTCCGGCCCTCTTCCTTGCCCTCATTTCCGGGCTTCCGCCGAGCTTGATGTCCGTACCGCGTCCAGCCATGTTTGTTGCGACCGTTACGGCACCCTTTGCACCGGCTTCGGCTATGATCGTTGCCTCTCGGGCATGGTTCTTTGCGTTGAGTACCTCGTGCCTGATTCCGCGTCTGGTGAGGAGAGCCGAAAGATGCTCAGACTTTTCGACTGATACCGTACCGACAAGCACAGGCTGTCCCTTCTTGTGGACCTGGTCTATCTCATTGACGATGGCATCCCACTTGTCGCTTTCGTTGAGGTATACCTCGTCGTTTTCATCCTTTCTTGCAACAGGCTTGTTCGTCGGAATTGCGACTACGTCAAGCTTGTAGATTTTGCTGAACTCAACGGCTTCCGTTGCTGCCGTACCGGTCATTCCGGAAAGCTTCGTATACATCCTGAAGAAGTTCTGGAACGTGATTGTCGCAAGCGTCCTGTTCCTCTGTGCAATCTTCAGGTGCTCCTTTGCTTCTATGGCCTGATGGAGTCCGTCACCGTAGCGACGTCCTTCAAGTATGCGTCCCGTGAATTCATCGACTATCTGGACCTGTCCGTCCTTTACGACATAGTCTACGTCTGCATGGTAGAGTACGTGTGCACGGATTGCCTGGGTGAAGTAGTGTACGTATTCGAAGTTCTGCTCGTCGAAAACCGTGGAGTCGGCGGAAATCAGGTTGTGCTGATGCAGTATGTCGTTGATTTTGTTCATGCCCCTGTTGGTGAACGAAATCCTCTTGCTCTTTTCATCGACCTTGTATTCGCCTGGAAGCGCCTCTCGCTCCTCCGGGGTCATGTCTACTTCTTCAGGATAGTCGTTGGTCTTCGGATCCTTTGCGACCTCGGTGAACATGTCCACGTACTTGTCGACCTCGTGGTACTTGAACGTGTCGTCCTCTCCCTGACCGGAAATGATCAAAGGAGTCCTTGCCTCATCGATGAGGATGGAGTCTATTTCGTCAACGATACAGAAGTTGAAGCCCCTCTGGACCTTGCGCTTGATGTCGATCTGCATGTTGTCGCGGAGGTAGTCGAATCCGAGCTCGTTGTTCGTTCCGTAGGTGATGTCGCAGTCGTATGCGGCCTTCCTTGCTTCGTTGTCCATGTTGCTCAGGATGCATCCGACCGTCTGACCGAGGAATTTGTAGACGCGGCCCATCCACTGTGAGTCGCGTTCCGCAAGATAGTCGTTTACGGTGACGATGTGTACGCCTTTTCCTGAAAGTGAGTTGAGGTATGCAGCGGCAACGCACATGAGCGTCTTTCCTTCACCCGTCTTCATTTCGGTTATGCGTCCGGTATGGAGCACGAGGGATCCCATCAGCTGTACGGGATATGCACGTTCGCCGAGTACGCGGTATGCAGCTTCCCTTGCAAGCGCGAAAGCCTCTGGGAGTATGTCGTCCAGTGTTTCACCCTTGGCAAGGCGATCCTTGAGGATCTGGGTCTGCTTCGGAAAATCTTCGTCCTTGAAGGACTGGGCCCAGCTTTCCTTTTCCTCAACCTTTGCAATGACGGGCTTCAAAGCCTTTACGTCGCGTTCGTTCTGTGAGCCGAAAATGAATGTTAATATTTTATCAAACATAAATGAATCGAGACGGCCATTCTCCTTGTGACCGTTCCTCCTGAAATTGATTGCAGATATGAGAAACTGCATTTTGCGGAGCATGGAAACGCCTGTCCCTGTCCGCCTATAAAAATGGGTGCATCCCCCTGGTGATGAAACTTCATCCCGGAATCCGTCTCATCAAAAGAGGTGCGGGAACATCTGAAAACGCCTTAGAGTTTTTTTTAATGTCCACATTTCTATATCTCATTAATAATATTGAATTTTCTCTCAATTGACAATATAAACTTTATTCTTTATTCTATTATTTATGACAAAATCTCGTCGTATTTTTTTTACATTAGGATTATCCACTCTGTTTTTTTCATCCTGCTCCAATTCATCGACGGCACTTGAGGAGCAGGAGGTGTTCACCCTTGAATATGGAAATTTCGAGGATGAGATAAACCTTTTCGACTATTCTCAGGTAGGGAACATTTCCACCAGTTTCGCAATGAGGGACGGCTTTTTCTACATAGCGAACAGCGAATCAGGCAAGGTGATGGAACTGAGTTCTTACGGAGACCTCCTAACCCTCTATTACAGCGAGGAAATGAATCCGACTCCATCCTTTGCGACTGAAAACGGAGAGGAACTGAACGCAACCAGGCGCGCAATCTCCTATCCGTTCAACAGTACGAGCGATGTGGCGATAGATTCCAAGAAGAACCTCTACGTCGTGGACAGGCTTCCCGTCGAAAGGCAGGAGATGGACGACGAGATAGGCGAATACGTCAATCAGGTCGTACTCCGCTTCGATGCCGACGGTAACTTCCTTGGCTATCTGGGACAGCAGGGACCGGGCGGAACGCCTTTCCCACTCGTAAAGAAGATTTACGTAACCGACAGCCAGGAACTCGTGGTCGTCTGCATAACCGGTGACGGACCCAGGGTCTACTGGTTTGCGGAAAACGGATACATGCTCTTTACCGTCAGGATCGACAGGAAGTACATTCCGGTCCCTTATTCGGACGGTCAGGAATACTACATGGAAATCGGCAACGTTGTCCCGGACTATACTGAAAGGAAGCTCTACATAAGCGTTGACTGTTCCGTTCCGAACATCGACGAGTCGAGCCGCATGCAGTCCGGAATCAGGTACGACAAGTCCCTCATATATCCGCTGAACGTTGAAAGCGGACTTTACGACAGGCCTTTGGAAATCATGCCTCACGTTGAGGATGCCGAAGGAGAGTTTTCCGATGCGCACTACAACATCCCGTACGACTTCCTTGGCGTAAGTTCAAGCGGATGGTTTTTCTTCATGGCCGTGATAGACGACGGATTCGAACTTCAGATGGTGCAGGGTAACGGACAGATAATCCTCAACAGGAAAATCAAGGCCGACCACAGGAATACGCTTTTCTACAGCTTCAACCTGAGCAATTCCGGAGTCCTCTCGGAACTTGTCGCAAAATCGGATAAGGTCCACATACTCTGGTGGCAGACCGATTCCCTGATTCAGTCCATTCTAAAGCGTTAGGGGGAGGATTCATGGATTCCGAAATCAATTTTTCAGACGGACCTGCAGATTCCTATGCGGAAGGCGAGCAGCCCATAGTCTTTCACCACAAGGACGGTGAATTCCGTAAGTACGAACCCAAGGTTTACAGCGACCTGGCAACCGGAAAGTCCGCACCCAAGAGGGGGCTTTTCAGGGTCCTTGTAAGCACGAAGATGAACCGGATGATTTTCATCGCAATGGTCGTCATGTTCGCCGTTGTCATTCTGATAAGCCTGTTCGGAAAAAAGTCCCATGAGGATACCGTAGGCGGCGTATTCTGCAGTCTTTCTGCTTTTTCTTTCGATGACAGCGTTTTCGTATCAATGGACATGTCCAGATCCACGGGAAGCCGGTTCAGGGACGGGATAGGGCGTATGGACGTGAACGTCGAATTCTGGGCGGTGGATGCCGATGGAAACGATTTCGAAAGGAAGGAGAAAAAATTCGAATTCACGGATTCAGGAAAAAAGGAGACTGGCCGCATTACTTTCTCCAATTACGAAATAACGAAAATAAGGGCGAAAGTCGATTGCGGCGGAGAGAGCGTGGAGCTTTCCTGCAAGGTTGTTGCAAAGTAGCTTGACTTGAACCGTTTCCGGCAGTTTTACGTACGTCCGTTGAATGTCAAAGCTTAAATTTTGCCTCCGCATCTATTAAATTTTCTTCTTTCGTGGTATAATCATTGTCCGTGGACGTTGTTTCGACGTTCCTCACTGACGGCGTAATTCCGGGAAAAACCGGTTTTTACGGTCAAGGATAGGGATATGGTACAGTTTTATTGTCTTTCTGTTGTTATGAATATATTCGTAGGGCTCATCCTCGTTTACGGAGTTGATTTGACTTCCGCAGGTCAGGAAGTCGGAATGCCTGCCGTACCGGATGCAGATTCTCCATCGGTCGGAAAGAAGGGCTTCAAGGGATTGAACGCGCGCAGCGTAAGGTTCCTGATCGGACTCATTTCAATCGTTGTTGCGTTCATAAAGCTCTTTTCTCCGTACGGGGGAATCGTCATAATCGGCGACCTGTTGCCTGCATGTGCCGGCCTTATGGGTGGTGCATCAATACTTCTGGAATTCTATGCAGTCAGCACCTCGGTAAAGGATTTTGAGCTTGACGAAAGGCTTAAGTCCATATTCATAGATTCACGGAAATACATCGGCGTGGGATGTTTCGTCTCCGCACTGCTTCATTTCGTTCTGCCCAAGGTGATAATAATCTGATTTTCCTCTTTCTTCTAGCTTTTTCGGGAAGCTTGAAGGAGGGTGAAGATATCTCCGTCGGATTCGGCCTGTTCCGGTCCGATGTACATTTCAAGGCCCTTCATGATCGTTTTGGAGAGGCGAAAGGAACTTTATTATGGCGAAGAACTCTGTAGCAGGAATTGCCGTCCACGGGCGCATGGTGCTTATAGCCCACAGGAATCCCGTTGGACAGATGGGTGGACGCTGGGAATTTCCCGGCGGAAAGGTTGATGAAGGCGAAGACGACCTTATGGCGCTCGTCCGTGAATTCAGGGAGGAATTCGGCATTAAGGTGAAGCCCGGACTTAAGATTGCAGAGGCCGAATTCGAGCACAACGGTAAGAACATCCTGCATGCCTATACGGTGAAGGTTCCTCACAGGGGAAAGTTTTTCAGGTACAGGCTGACGGAACATACGGAATACAGGTGGGCGGACATCGATGAGATTGCCGGCTTGAATTTCGTCGACAGCGACATGAGCATTTATCCCTCTGTAAGGGAATACGTTTTAAATGGTGGAAAATAGAATGGCGGTTAAGATTCGTTCAAACGGGAGCCTTGCACTTCCTTCGTTGCTTTTGGTTCTGGTCCTTGCTCTTCCTCTGGCTTCCTGCTCCCGAAACAGGACCATAGACATTTCAGACTCCAACTCGATTGAACTTTCTCCGACCGTGGATTGGGCCCTTGTACGCGAACCTTATGCTGCGTTCAGAAAGGATCCCTCGTTCGAAAGTCCCGTTGCATCGCATGCCCGTCGCGGCGAAATCATGCGTCTGCTCGGAAAGAAATACGTCACTACGGGGACCGGAAAGAACGAACACACTACCGTCTGGTACTCCTTTGAACAGGGCTGGCTTGATGAAAGCCTCGTAACGCTCTACGACAACAAGTTCAAGGCCCAGGCCGTTGCGGATTCCTATACAGAATGAAAGTTTTTCCGCTCAAGTCATGCGGTAAGTCGGCTTCCTCGTTCGAAGGGGCCGATTTTTTTTGTCCCTTTTTCAGTTTGATTCGTGCAGAATGTTTCATACCTCGCACCTGGCTTGAAACTGCATTGCAGATAGGGGCGAAATAATGTGATGATTCCGAGTTGTTTGATTGGCTTTTCCAGGAATAAAAAAAAGGAACCCGAAAAACGGATTCCTTTTATCTGAGCTATTGCAGATTCGAACTGCAGACCCACGCCTTAAAAGGGCGTTGCTCTACCTACTGAGCTAATAGCCCAACTTCTCGTTGAAGTATCTACATATTATTACATATGGCCGTGTTTGTCAAGCGGTAAACTCAGTTTTTGAGCTTTTTTTTCGTAAAAACCGGCAAATCACCCTGAATCATTCGTCGGCCAGTGTAAGCCTGTAAGTATAGCCCCTGAGCAAGTTTTCCAGGACGACGCTCTCAGGATTTCCGTCCTCATCCAGCTTCATGGTGATTTTTTCCACCGTCCTGTCCTTTTTGGAGACCGTCCTGATTACGCTTCCGTCTTCGAGCGTTGTGCTTTTGAACGTGAGGCCGGCCGATGCATAGTTTTCCGCAAGGCACTGTTCGGGATAGAAAATGTTCTGCAGGTCTGCAACTATGTATTCGCCCTTGATTGGAGCCTTGACCGGAAGAGCAAGGTCCACGGATTTTCCGTCGTAGTTCAGGTGTCCGATTTCAATTCCGAAATCGCTCAAAAGAAGCATTTCCATGCCCTCGGAGTCGGAATAGAGGTAGGCAAGTGTGGAAAGGTTCTGCTCTCCGAAGTCGGCCGAGAAAACGTAGACGCAGTCGATTTCCGCATCCATGTATTCCGGGCTGAGAACCTTTATGGTGTTCGTGTTTGTGACGTAAACGGACGACAGGTTCCTTGCTGTTGAAACTGTAGATTTTGTCGTTGCACATGAGGAAAGCAACGATGCTGCGAATGTCAAAAGGAGAGCCGAAGCCGCCCTGATCATGTTGTTTTTCATTTGAAGCTCCTTAATGATGCTCTGCTCCGGGGGTGGGGACTCAAGCGGAATGGGAATTGAGGCCGATCCGACCGGGACCGACCGTTGTTTCCTAGAATACCGTTCCGATGTAGGCTGCAATTATTCCGGTACAGATTGAAAGTCCGATTGCGTGGACTGGAACGAATGAACTGAATGCAAGCGCACCGAATGATACCGCAGTCGTAACGAATGATATGATTATGCTGAACGGTTCCAGCTTCGTGTGGTCCAGGTGACTGTTTTCCGTAGTCGTCCTCTTCATGTTTTCGACCATGTAGATCATGTAGTCCAAGCCAAGTCCGAAAACCAGAATCATTCCTGTGACGCAGAAGAATTCTATCGGATTTCCGCTGATTATGAATACGTTCAGTATGGACAGTATGCAGAGCAGGGGAATGCGGGCAATCTTTATGGTCTGTCTCCATGAATAGAAGAATTTCAGTACCACGACGATAATCAGGTATGCAATGCCGAACAGTATGAAAATCAGTGCGGTAAGCTTGTCCAGACCCTTTCCAAGGTCAGCCATCTTGTCTTCGAAGTAAAGGTTGTCGCTTTCCGCAGCGATTTCCTTGTAATGGATGGACGGCTGCATCATGACGGGAAGTACTACGGAATAGTATTTTCCGTCTATGATTCCAAGCCAAAGCGGAGAAATCAGCGTCGATACGGTTTCCGGCATTTCGATTCCCGGAAGCATGATGTTGGACTTTGCCGAATCAAGTTCGGACCTTATTTCATCTGCATATTCCGGCTCGATTCCCAGCATGTCGAGCTGATCGTCAAGCAGAGGAAGCAGATTGCGGCATGCATCTATGGATTTTTCCTGCCTTGCCCTTGACGGAATGAAGCTTGATGTTGCAAGGTAACCGAATCCAGGCCTTCCCTGACCGAGTTCGTCCAGTCTGCGGCAGATGAGTTCCTCGTTCTGAAGAACTTCCTCTTCCGTCTCCCCGCTGATTATGAACCATCCCTTGGGCGAGTAGCTCGTCAATTCTTCCAGGGTGTTCGTATCTTCGAGTATCCTTCCCTCCATTTCGTAGAGGTGGTACATGTCGTTGTTTATGCGCAGCTTGTCGTGGTTGATTATGAGCGTTATCAGAAGCACGGCGAATACTGCAATCGTTGCGATGGACCTTGTAAGGTGGCTCTTCTTGAGGGGTGACCTGTGGTAGAGCTTCAGCATCGGAATCTTACGCTTTTCTGCCTGAGGAACCTTGAGGAGCGGATAGAGGCATGCAACCGTAAGGAATGAACTCATGATTCCGACGGATGAGAATACGCCCATCTGCTTGAGGAGGTTGAACGGTGCGAAAAGAAGCGTTATGTAGCAGACTATGGTCGAGGCAAGTGAAAGGACCAGACCTTTCCTGAGGTGACGCCTGATTTCAGCTCCCGAGTTCAGCGTCAGGTTTCCCTTCCAGTTCATGAAGAAGTGGAGGCTGTAGTCAATGCAGGATCCGATGAGCGACGTTCCGAGAAGTACGCTGAGGATGTGGACCTTTGAAAACACCAGGTGCGTTGCAGCGAATGCGGTTATCATGGAAAGCGCAATGGAAACGAGTGAAGCTATGAGCGGAATGGAGGACCTGAATACCGCCAAAAGGAGTATTGCAACGAATGCAAGCGAAATGGACGATATTATGCCGATTTCGCTGACTGCGTTGTTTGAACTCTTGTGGCTGTTGAACGGTACTCCTGAATATGCGAACCTGACCCCGTCCTTTTCAAGCGGGTTGCAGACGCTGTATATGGTCGTGACTCCGTTGTCTGAACTTGCGATTGCAGAGCCTTCCTTGCTGAGTATTCCATTCATGAATACGTACCAGACACCGTCTTTTTCGGAGGCAAGGACACCGTCCTTTATGGACATGCTTGCACCTGCGTTCTGTATGGAATTGACGTATGACATGATTGCCTGTTCGTCCAGCATGAACGGATCCGTGTCGAGGTTCTGCATGGAAGAGAGCGTGTAGAATCCTCCTGCCGTTGCAAGTGCAGCGTCGGCAAAGTCCTGTGCACCCTCCGGCGATGAAATCTGTTCAATCGCCTCGTCGCTAAGGAGGTTCCACCTGTACCCATGGACGAAATCCTCTATGCCGTTGACCGTATCCATTCCGTTGTAAAGGGACAGGGACAGGAAGAATTTGTTGTCCTTGAGCTTTCCGTAGACTTCCTCTGCGGTTGATTTCGCCGTCTCGAAGTCCTTGTGGGAAACCAGTATGTACACGGCCTGCGACGTACTTGCCGTAAGCTTGTCATCCGCCACGCCCATCGCCTTTCCGAGCGTGGATGACGGCAGCATGTTGAACAGGTCACCGTCTATCGTTAGGTCGTGACCCGTCAAGAGTGAGATTGCAAATGCTCCAATGATCAGTACATGGAATATTGCACAGATGATTGCATAATGCCTATTTCGCAGTGTTGAGAAGTGCTTTTTCAGCATCAGAAAGTTCCTCTCTGTATTTATGGTCTGTGAATGTATATGTTATGGTTCCGCCGTCCAGCTGTTCCACTACGAGTCCCGTAAACGTGGATGCCTTTGAATTTCCTGTCCCGGATACGGTGATTGTCTTCATTGCAGAGGCAACCGTCTTATCCTTTGGCGTAAGAACCATCTGCCATGAATTTGCAGTGCTTGAGAATTTGATTGTGAAATTCTTTTCGAGTGCAGACTTGTCTCCGCTGAAGAGTGCAGTTACGCTCTGTGAAACGCCCTTGAACGCTTCGTTGTCCTTTCCGCTGAGTACAGTCGTCTTTCCGTTCGGAGATTTCTGGATGATTTTGTCTCCGGTAACAATCAGTGATGAAGCCACCGGTTTTGCAGTGTCCCAGATTACAAGTTTTCCGCTGAAAAGGAAAGTTCCGCTTGATTTCAGGGTGCGCTTGGCATTTGCGATTTTCTTTTCCTGTGTGAAATTTCCCGTGGTTACAGGGTTGGATGTAAGCGATCTGCATACCGATTCGACGCTTGCGTTCTGTGCAACGGCAGCTGCGACTGAGAATATGACCATTGCTGCAAGAGCGGTTAAATGTTTTCTGTTCATAAGGGAACCTCCGTAAATAATTTGTGTTCGGTCATTTGAAAAAACATATATCCTAAAAATTCGTTACTTAGGTTAGTTAAAAAATCAAAATTTTGCAATAAGGAGAATGTGGAAATCGTCCCGGACGTTTCAGAGAACCTTTTCAAATTCCCTTATTATTTCCGGCATGAGCATGTCGATGTGTCCTTCCATGCTTGCCCCCGATGCGTTCTTGTGTCCTCCGCCTCCGAATTTGGCAGCAATTGCGCTTACGTCGCAGTCCTTGAGCGAGCGGAATCCTGCCGTGCACGTATGGTCGGACTCCTGCCTCATGAACAGTACTGCCTCTATGCCGTCCGTAGCCAGCATGAGCGAATAGAGCGCATCGGAATCCCGACCTTCCTGACCGTACTTCCTCGTATCTGCCTGTTCCTCGTAGGTGACCGCCAGCTTCCCACCGCAGTGCCTTTCGACGCGTTCAAGGAGTATTGCAAGGAGTTTTCTGGTCGCCCAGGGTTTTCCTCCCGTCATCTCCTGATATATCGTGCGCGGATTCACTCCTGCATCCGTAAGCCGTGCCGCGGCCCTGAACGTCTCTGCGTCCTTTTCGTTCAAATAATGGAAGAATCCCGTATCCGTCGCAATGCCGAAAAACAGTACGTGGGCCTCTTCCCTTGAAGGTTTTCCGACTATGGCCTCGAAGAGCTGCTGGACTATGCATGCCGCCGCCGGTGCCGTCGGGTCGATTATGTTCTGGCTTCCCTTGACGCTTGCAGTCTTGTGGTGATCGACTATGAACGTATCCATCCCCTTAAGGTCCTCTCCTATGTCTCCTATCCTTGAAAGCTCCGAGCAGTCTACCATTATGAGCCCTGCGGATGCCTTTTCTGCCCTGGTCATGCAGGACAGGTCAGAGCGGAAGTGGTCCTCAAACCTCTTGCTTTCCGGCCTCTTGAACGGACCGATGTTGAGAAGCGTGTATTTTTTCTGCATGTGTTTCAGTATGAATGAAATGCCAAGGCTGCAGGCTATGCAGTCGCCGTCAGGTTCCTTGTGCCCTGCGATTACGAATGTCTGGTGGGCTGATATGAACTCCTTGAAGGATTCGACCTGTTCGTTAGTGATTAAAACCATTGCTGTTTCCGTGTTAGATGAATAGGGGGTTTTGGCGGTGCATGGAATCCCGTCGTCTTTTTCCGGCACCGAACTTTTATTTATCCCGGACCTTCGCATTTGATGTAGGTCCGTGATTTCCAAGTGCTTGTTCTGAGAAGGTCGTCCCTGAAAAACGAAATCCGGAACTTTTTTACGTTCCGACCCGTCTTATCCCTTGAAACGGAAGGCGTAAAACGCGTTTTCGAGATTCCCTTAAAAAAAAGGCTGGCACGTAGAATAACCACAGCCAGCCTTGATTTTCATTCGGTCGAAAGACCATCCCCGAGGACTGAGGATCCGGTTGAATTCGACAGTAACCGAATCCTGTGTGCCGGGGACCGTCATGCCTAGAACTTTATGTCCAGAGTGTCGATTCCGCTAACATCAACCTTTGCGGTGGACGGTGCGATTGTCCATACAGGGTCGCGTACATCCGGATTTGCCGTAAGGACGACGTGATGGAACTGGCCTTCCTTGTAGAACACCGTGATGTATGAATCAAGTCCCGGAGCCTTGTTGCGGAAATAGAGCTTCTTGTTTTCGCCTGCAACCTGCCATGACTTTGGGATTACAACCGTGTCTACGCTGAGGTCCTGCTTCTGATAGAATACCACGAACGCCTCTGCAGTCTGCATGATGCTGTAGACGGGAGTGGTGTAGTAGTTGTAGCTTGATACGTTGTCTCCGTGATCCCAAATCGGCTTGCTGGAATCAGAATTTGACTGTGCCAGAGCAGGGATGACCATGCATGCTGCGAGTACGGCTGCCATTATTATCTTTTTCATAGGTTCCTTCCTTACGTTTCTTATTTTCCGGGTGTTTTCGCTCCCGAAATCCCTTACAGTATAAATTCAAAATTCAGGTTTTGCAACTGAATTTTTGAACTTTACCTAAACTTTCGGTGCGAATGTCCGATAGGGGACCCCGGAATCAATCTGCGGCTATTCGATGAGGGCAAGCATTATCGCCTTGATGGTGTGCTTCCTGTTTTCGGCTTCATCCCACACCAGGCTTGCACTGCTTTCAAAGACTTCCGTCGTCACTTCCTGTTCCTTTACGGCCGGCAGACAGTGGAGGAATACGGCATCCTTCTTTCCCGTGTATTCCATCAGCTCCCTGTTGACCTGATACGGTTTCAGAAGCCTGCTCCTTTCTTCCTTAAGTGCTTCCTCTCCCATCGATACCCATACGTCCGTGTAAAGACAGTCGGATCCCTGTACGACGGACTTTTCGTCTGATATCGAAATCTTGGCTCCAGATGACTCTGCAAAAGGCCTGCAGATTTTTATGATTTCTTCGTCCGGCTGCAGTTCCTTCGGTGCATAGACTGCAAAATCAAGTCCGAGCTTTGAGCATATGAGCATAAGTGACCTTGCCATGTTGTTGCGTCCGTCTCCGCAGAAACAGAGCTTGAGGCCCTTGAGGTTTCCGAACTTCTCCTTGAGTGTTAGCATGTCGGCCAGAACCTGCGTCGGGTGGAAGTCGTCCGTAAGTCCGTTGATTACCGGAACCCCTGAGTATTTTGCAAGGAGCTCGACATGTTCCTGCTTGAATCCGCGGAATTCGATTGCGCTGAACATCCTTCCGAGTACCCTTGCAGTATCCTCGACGCTTTCCTTTCCGCCGAGCTGTATGTCCGCCGTGGACATGAACACCGGATGTCCTCCTTCCTCGCCGAATGCGGTTTCAAACGAAGATCTGGTCCTGGTGGAACGCTTTTCAAATATCAGGGCTATGGTCTTGCCTAGGAACCTCTGATGGACTTCACCGGCGTGAGACTGCTTCTTGACGAGGGCAGCGTAGTCCAGGATCGTAAGTATTTCGTCCGGCGTCCAGTCTATCCAGTTCAGAAGGCTTCGACCCTTGAATGGAGTATCGAATTTTTCAGCTTCCATAATGCCTCTCCTTAATTTTTTTTACATTTTTCGTTCGGGCGAAAAAAACGTTTGGAGGAATCTTTCGACCGAGGCAGCTTCGTCGGACAGGGGATATCCGACCTAACAAAAAAAAGCCTTGCACGTGGCAAAGCGAATAATGGATTTTATACCAAAAATGCAAAATGGTCAATTCTGAATGGCTGATGTGAATGGATTTTGCCTTAAGGCATCCTGTTTGAAGAATGGGCTCAGGATCGGCTTTTTTTTTCAAAATTCAAAAAATGGTGTTGACACAAATCCTCAAAAGATATAGTATCTAAACATCAAGTTTCGGTGGCATAGTTCAGTCGGTAGAACAACGGACTCATATTCCGTATGTCGGTGGTTCGATCCCACTTGCCACTAACCGGATCCCTGTTCGTACGAGCGGGGATTTTTTTATGCCCTTTTTTTCGCCATAGTTTTTTATGCCGGATTCAGGTGAACTCTGATATGTAATTTCCTCATTTTTTTGTATTGTTCTGCGTCGGGTTGGTGATTTCCGTCGGACGGTGGGGTGATGTGGAATTGAGGGGGTGCGGTGGACTTTTGCTTACGTCATCATGGGATTTATGAGCTGTTCCGCCGCGATGCTGTCTAAAACTCGTTTCTGTGGTATCGCCCCGGAAGCGTTTCGTGCCCAATGAGCCGCATTTTGCGCGTATGACGGAATAAATTCTGCATTGCAGCGCTTTTGGGTACGTTCTTATTCAGGGGCTTTCCTCTTTCGTATCCTTGAAACGGTTCCCGTCAGGAGTTTTTCATCGAATCGGTTTCTTCGAGTTGCTGAACTTCAGTTATGAATTCCTCGAGGTTGCTGAAATGCTTGTACACGGATGCAAACCTGATGTACGCAACCTTGTCCACGTCGTTGAGTCTCTTGAGGACTATCTCACCGAGCTCTGAAGTCGGAATCTCCCTGGAAATCTTTCCCTGGGTATATGCCTCGTCAACGATTTCGGTGACGATCTGCTCGGTCATGGTAGTGGAGACGGGACGTTTTTCAAGTGCGCGTTCTATTCCCCGTGCAACCTTTTCCTGGTCGAAAGGCTCCCTTCGTCCGTCCTTCTTGACGACCATGAAGGGCTTTTCCTCTATCCTCTCATAACTCGTGAACCGGTAGTGGCACTGGTTGCACTCCCTCCGTCTCCTTATGCTTTCCCCGTTGACCATAGAGCGGGATTCTATAACCTTGTCGTCAAGACTTCCACATGACGGACACCTCATATTTTACCTCCAAAGTATTTTACTGGCGTTCATGCTTTCAGTGTTCGAATTGCCTTACCGTTTTCCTGACCATGTCCAGCAGCTCGTCCATGGCCTTTTCGGTCGTGTCCCACCCGAAGCTGAATCGGACTGCGGATTCCTTTTCCCTTCCGCCTACGTTCATGCTGTCGAGTACCGGCCTTGAATGCCTTCCCGACGAACATGCGCTTCCTGTCGATATGTAGAACCCTTCGGAACTGAGAGCACGCTCCATGACCTGCCCGGGGATTCCAGGAAAAGCTGCCTGGACCACCCAAGGTGAGAATCCTTCCGAAAGCTCTTCGTTCTTCCTGTCCTGCGGAATCAGTACGCAGCCGTTTATGTCCAGAAGTCCTGCGATGAATTTCTTCGTCCACTGTTTCTGAAGTGAAAGCCTTTCCTCGGACCTTGGGTTTGAGCTTCGGATCAGGTATTTTTCCATGCACATCGATGCAGCAGCGGCACCGAAAAGGTTTTCCGTTCCGCTTCTGATTCCCTTTTCCTGACCGCCGCCCCTGAGGAACGGTACCATTTGCCTTGAAAGGTAGAGTACTCCTATGCCCCTTGGACCGCCTATCTTGTGTGCGCTGAAAGCCGCCGAATCGATTCCCCAGTCCGTAAGCCTCAACGGAATTTTTCCGGCCGCCTGTACGCAGTCGACGTGCAGGAACGGTTTCCTTTTTCCCTTGCATTTTTCCGATACTGCCCTTGATATGTCGGCTATCGGCTGTATGGCTCCCGTCTCGTTGTTTACGGCCATGACCGTTACGAATGCCGTGTCGTCCTGGATGGCGGATGCGACCGATTCGCTCCTTATGAATCCGTTTCTGTCGGGTCCTACGCTTATTACCTTCCATCCGCAGTTCTGCATCATGCCGGTCATCTCCCTGAGTGCGGGATGTTCTATCGCACTGACTACGATGCTTCCTTTGCCGGGCTTTGAAAGCAGTGAAAGCAGGGGAATGTGGTCGCTTTCCGTTCCTCCCGAAGTGAAGAATACGGTCTCAGGCTTTACTCCAAGTGCATCTGCCGCCCTTTTCCTGGATTCTTCCAGAGCCTTCCTTGCATCTGTTCCTGCCGCATGTATGCTTGACGGATTCCCCCAGTGCTCGATGGCTTCCTTCATTGCTGCCTGAAGTATTTCCTCGTCGCATGGCGATGTCGCCGCCCAGTCGAAATAGTGATCCCTTGAAACCATCAGAGCACCGCCTCTATGTCGCCGTCGGATACGCCGGTTACGAGCGTGTCGCACAATCCCTTCTGTATCGTAACCCTTATTTCGGACGAAATGTTCTTCTTGTCCTTCTTCATGGCACCTATCAGCCGTTCTTTCGTTCCGTCGGCAGAACCTTCAAGTACGGACGGCCTTACCTTCATGTCGTATCCGTATGCCGAAAGGACTTCCTTTGTTTTTTCCGCATATCCTTCGCTGCAAAGTCCCAGCCTTACGCTCAGGTCCAATGCGCGTCCTATGCCCCAGACGACCGCTTCGCCGTGGGTTATGGTCCCGAGTCCCGCAACCGACTCCAGTGCGTGTCCGAATGTGTGTCCAAGGTTTAGGAAAGCCCTCCTTCCGTGTTCCCTGAAATCCTCCTCGACTATGGCCGCCTTTGCCTTTACGCACTCGATTATGATTCTGTGGAGCACGTTCATGTCGCGCCTGAGTATCCTGTCTGCGTTTTCCGTGAACATCTTCCACATTTCGGGCGAAAAGAGCAGGGCAGTCTTTATGGCCTCTCCAAGCCCGGATACGAATTCCTTTTCAGGAAGGGAAAGTATGAATTTGGGCCATACGTCCAGGGTGGATGCAGGCCAGAACGAACCTATCATGTTCTTGTACCCCTTGAAGTCGCAGCCCGACTTTCCCCCTATGGCCGCATCGACCATGGCAAGCAGTGTAGTAGGTACGAACCTGACCGATACCCCGCGCTTGAACATTGATGCTGCGAAGGCGGTCATGTCGCAGATTACGCCTCCGCCTATGGCTATGAAGGTGCTGTTCCTGTTGAAATTTCCTTCCAGTGCCGCCTCGACCATCTCGATGACCGTTTCCAGCGTCTTGAAGCTTTCGCCTGCACCGACCGTCAGCAGAATGTCGTTTCCGACCCTGGTTTTGGAAGGTCTGCTTCCGTCATCGGTGAAGCGGGATATGAACGGTTTCATTGACGGAAGAGACGCTATCGACGTGTCGGTGACGAAAAGCCTCTGGCCTTCTGTCCCATGACAAAACAAGCCCTCCAAGTCTGGAGAGCCTGAATGAAAATTTATTGATGTCGATTCGAATCCCGAATTCTTCGGGTATGAAAATGTAAATGTTTCTACGCTCATACCCTGAGTTTAATAGGTTTTGCCATTCATTTCAATAAGGTCGTCAAGGACTTTCTGAACCCTTTCGAGTTCCCTGTCGAGAGTCCTCTTGTAGTTGAGCTTTCCGGTCGAGACCCTTTCGCGTTCGTCCTCCCAGTTCTGAAGCCCCGTAAGGTACATGAAGTTGAATTTCGATACGCTTGCCTTTTCCGCCCAGAGTTTCGCCTCCTCCCAGTACGTGTAGCACGCCTCGTAGCATGTCTTCGCCTTTTCGAGGTTCCTTTGGTATTCGTCCTTCCATGGGGCGTCGTAGAAGTATGCCACCTGCTTGTCGTAAATCCTGCCCAGCCTCAGGTGCTGCTCGATGAGCTTCAGGTTTACGTGCATCATGAATAGGCACCTGTACTTCTCCCACTGGCTTTCGTCCTCGATTTTCGTCATGGCATAGTAGGGATTTGCGAAATCCGCCTTTACGGCAAGTTCAAGCCAGTAGATGTTCTCTATGCAGTCGTCCGGAAGCTGCTGATGGTGTATGTGGTACAGCCTGTAGTAGTCTTCCTTGTATTTTGCAACGTAGGAGAATGCAGGGACGGATGAGATTATGATCAACAGTGCAGCGACAGATAGCGCCGCGATTTTTCTCAAGGACTCTTTCATATCCCTGTATATCGGCAGTTCGGCTGAGAAAATTGATTGGAATTACAGAAGGCCTATTTCCCTGAGCTTGTCCGTTATGGCTTCAGTCACTTCCGGTATCGGCTTCGCTGCATCGACCCTGAGTATCTCCATGCCGCCGCACCTTTCCGGATCGGAGTATTCGTTCAGCACCTTCTCGTACTGTTCGACGGTCTGCCTGAGGAATCCTGCGTTCTCGTATATTTCCCTGGTGTCCCTTCCGCCTATTCGTTCGAGGGATTTTACCGGGTCTATGTCGAAGTAGACCAGTAGCCTGGGAAGAGGAAAACCGCCGTTCAGGAGCCTTGGAAGTTCGGGACTGCAGCTTATGCTCTGGTATGCCAGGCTTGAAAACAGGTACCTGTCGCTGACTACGGTATATCCGCCCGAGCATGCTTCCATTATTCCGGTGGAAAGGTGCCTGTCTCCGTCGATCGAAAGCCGGCCGTTGACGTGCTCGTTCCTGTCTGCGGCAAATACGTATGCTGCCGTCTCGTTTGAAACGGGGGCGTCTCCCTTCAGCATCTGCCTTAGGAACCTGCCGACTGGGGATGGGGTCGGTTCCGCAGTAAAGAGAAACCTTTGCGTTCCCGGAGTGTTTCTGATTATGTCCAGCTGGGTGGATGTTCCGGCTCCGTCTATGCCTTCAAGGACAATAAAATTTTGTAGTATCATGGAAAAAACCTTCAAATTCTGTGAGAAATTTGATACCATAAGTCATCCGTGGACTGCATGGAATCATGGATGGCATGGGACCTTCATCTCGCCTGTTTTTTACCGGGCCTGCATGATGCCATCGGTTTGTGAAATCCGACGACTTTAAGGAAGCGCCTGATAATCCCGATTAGGATCATTGGTCGCTGACCGTCAGCAAGTCACGGATCCACGGGCCATTATTGCACAACGTGTCCTAAAATTCAAGAAAACGTCCGGGACCGCATGCATGTTTACGTGACGTTTTCAATGCCGCTTCTGCGAACGTGGTCGGATCATCTTTTTCCGATTTTCCCGGGACCGGCACAAAGCATTGGACTTTCGATCTGTCCGCATGGGCATGTCGGCATGTCCTGAAAAAAACGGGAGCCTTTGTCATTTGGTGATATGAAACGCCGGATAAGGAATATAGTCAGCATAATCATCTTCCTCATACTGATGCTTCTTGCATTTTTTGCACTGAGGCCGCTTTACCGTGCAATGAACAGGGCCATACGGTACGTGGAGTCGGGCATCCTTAACCTTGTTGAGGAGAAGACCGGGCTTGGCGTTTCATACGACAGGCTTTCCCCCTCAATTTTCTCCGGCGTGCACCTGAACGGAGTCGTCGTATTCGACAGGTCGACAGGCGATGAAATCCTGCGCGTCAGGGACATTGCGTTTTCGTTCGACATCAAGAAACTGATTTCCCTTGACATCGACGGTGCGTTCTCAAGGCTCGTTCTGAACGACGTTGACATAGACTTCGACATGGAAAAGTATTCCGGCATCATAGAGCGGATAGTAAGGAATTTTGCAGGCGAGGAGGACAAGGAGAAGGATCCCTTCACGATGGAGACACTCCGCAAGGTTTGGGACGGGGTGTTCAAGATTCCCTTTTCCGTGCAGGTAAAGAACATAAACGCCCGATACAGGGATGGGGACAACGAGGTTTCCGCCAAGATCCGCATGATGGACGTGAACAGGCAGCAGGACGGAAGGGCGATGGGCCTGAAGCTTGACGGCGAGGTGCTTGCAGGGATAGGTGCGATAGGAGGAATGACCGTCGGTGAGAAAATCAGGCTTGACGGAAAACTCGTTCCGGAGATATCGGGAAGCTCCGCAACCATAAACCTTGGCGTACACGGAAAGGCAGACTATTCCGTCAGGGACACGGAATTCCTTCTCAGGTACAGCGACGGTGTTTTTGCCGTTCAGACCACCAAGCACAGCAGGCCGTATTCCATAGGTGCCGAATACGACATAGAGTCCGGGGATGTAAGCGCGGCCCTTTCCACCGACGACCTGGATCCGTTCTCGCTCATAAAGATGCCCGCCCTGACGGGAACCCTTGCAAAGCTGAAGGGGCTTAAGGTATCTGCCGACGGAAACATAGTGTTCAACCTTCCGACCGGACGCTACAGGTGGACTGCAAGGGGATCCGTAGGTCTTCCCGCCGGAATACTTTCGTCCTACGAGAAGGCGGTGTTCAACCTTTCCGGAAACAATTCCATCATACGCGCATCATCTCTTGGCGTATACGGGGACATGATAGGGGCGACCTTTACGGGATCCATGAACCTGGGAAACTTCATGCCGTCCGGAGAACTTCACCTTGACCATTTCAAGATGCCGAACGGAGCCGTCATCAGGGGTGATGCATACCTTGACCCCGTTGGAAACGGCATAACGTGCTTTATACCGCAGCTCTACCTCGGGGAACAGGACTTCACGGCCCTTCAGCTTGAGCTCAATCCCGTCGGAAATGCCGTAAACTTCAGGTTCTCCGTGAACGACTATTCTCATCAGGAATCCGACCAGCCCGGAACCGTTGCATTGGACGGAACCGTCACGCTCGGGTCGAACATGTCCGTCCATACGGGCGTGGAAGTGGACAGGCTTTACCTTGACAGCGTGGTTTCTGCGCTGGCATTCTTCATGTCCGGCGAAACGAAGGAAAGCTTTGAAAAGATGGCCCCGAATTTTGCCCCGTACATCATGTCGGGAGAGGTGTTCCTTTCAACCGACATGAAATCCCTTACATTCAACTGTCCGTACGTGGTCGTCGCCAACACCGAGAAGGAAAGGCAGATGCTCTTCCTGTCCATGAACGGTTCCAATGAAACCGTAAACCTTACGACCCTGGACCTCCTCTACGACAGGTTCTCCGTATCTGCTTCGGCCAGCATGGACATAATGCCTCAGCAGCAGCAGCTTGTATTCTCGACCGATTTCAGCCTGAACAACATCCCGTACAAGCTGAACGGACTTTACAGCTTCGGTCAGTGGCTGTCCGTTACGGGCGACTACGGGCTGGAACTCGACGTAAACTTCAACAATCCGCTGCAGGGAGTGTTCAGGCTTTCCGACTTCCCGCTTTCGATATACGGATTCCTCATCAACCTTTCCGCAAGGTCCAGCTTCACGTATTCGTCAATGGAGGGCTTCAAGTTCAACCTTGAAAACCTTACTGTCGAGGACATGGGAAGCTCAAGCCTCGGTTCAAAGCTTACGCTGAGCGGATCCGTAGACGGAAACAGGGTTGAAATCGACGACATCGGCTACTCGGATTCCGTCTCATCGCTTACGGGAGGCGGAAGTGCGGAATGGGACATGAGCGAAGAGGGCATCCTTTCGTCAGCATCGCTTGAAGTCCTCATGAACAACGACATAACCGGAGAACTTGTGTCCATAGAGGCAGGCCTTGCCAATCCGGAGGGACACGGATTCGATACGATACTGAAGGACTGGACCCTTAGTGCCGACGTTGAAATCCAGAAATTCCCGATGGCCAGGTTCATGGAAAAGCAGGGGGATGACAACTTCTTCACCGGAAGCGTACATGCAGAGGGAACCCTTGCAGAACCGCTCGTGAACTTCAATCTGGATTCCCTGTCCCTGAAGCTGGGCGACAATCCCCTGAACGTCCATGGAAACGCATCGTACAGCGGCGGCAGGATAGAAATCCCCGAATTCCAGGCAGAGTGGCTCCCCATGCATTTTGCGGACATAAAGGGCTTTCTGGATCTGGAGACTTTCAACGGAGAGCTCAAGTCGGACATAACGGTGGACGTGGGGGATTCGACCGTAAGCATACCGCTCGACCTGTCGTTCGAAGGCGAAAAGGACCCGGTGGAAAAGGGCTCTGACACTTACTATGCTGACCTGTTCAAGATACCCGAGGACCTGACGTTCTATCTGGATGCAGATCCTGTCAAGGGCGACATACTCAAGATGGACATACCGCTCCATTTCATACTCCAGCGTTCTCCTGGCCTTACCATAATAACCTCCGACGATTTCCTGGGATTGAGCGGATACGTTTACGATACGGGCGAAATGGAATTCTCGATAGACGAGGCCAAGCCCCTGCACTTTGATTTCAGCGGTGCAATCGACGGTGCAAACATGGATTTCCATGTCAGGAACCTTTTCTTCGACATGTCGAAATTCGCCTTCATGATAAACTCCGACATGTTCAGCCTTTACGGCGGAATACTGAGCGGAAATGCAGACGTTTCGGGGCTGTTCTCGGATCCCGTGTTCGATGGTGCACTGATGCTCGAAGGTCTGGACGTAAACCTTCCGAACTACATACCGGAGCACATAACGGCAAAGCGCGTGAACCTGAACCTTTCCGGAAGCGAGATTTCCATACCGACGACGAATTTCATAATCAAGACGAACAACGTCGCCGTGGACGCCGCCATAAAGCTTGACAGGTGGTCTCCCAACGACATCGTGATAAACATGTCCACCGGTCAGAACGGCAGGATTCCGTTCGACATAGACATTCCTTTCGTGCACGTGAAGGGTGAGGCAGGCGCTGACCTTCATCTTCTATATAATACGGACGGGGTTGACCTTAGGGGAGACATTTCCATCCACAATACGGAGGCTACCGTAATCGACAGCCTTTCGGACCTGACGGGTGCGGGAAAGAACAAAAACGGCGGAAACGACTCCAAGTCCAAGCAGAACGCCCAGCAGAAATCTGAAGGCGCTCCTCTTCCCGTATCGGTCGACCTGAACCTGCTTATAGGGCAGAAGGTGAATTTCGTCGTAAACCCGATCCTCCGCGGAATGCTTGCACCGGATTCGTCCCTCCATTTCACGATGGATTCCCTGAATTCCCTGTGGAGCGTCAGCGGCGACGTTGCGCTGAGGGGCGGTGAAGTGTTCTATCTGAGCCGGAACTTCTACCTGACGGAGGGAAAGGTCTTCCTGAATGAAAACCAGAGCAGCTTCGACCCAGAACTGACGCTTAGGGCACAGACCAGGGAAAGGGATTCCGACGGACGAAACATCACCATAACTCTGGAAGCCGTAAACCAGAAGGCATCCGAATTCAATCCTACGCTCACTGCAAATCCCGTGAAGTCGGAAAACGAAATCATGGAGCTCCTTGGACAGATAGCTACCGGAGATTCTTCATCCGTGGCTGACGTTGCCGTTGCCGCTGGTGATTTCGTGGCCCAGACGGTGCTTACAAGAAAACTTGAGAATGCATTGCGTGATTTGCTCAATTTTGATATATTGTCCCTTCGTACGACAGTCTTGCAGAACGTGATAAACCAGACCATTGCGAATTCTAACGACAAAGAATTTTCTGGAATCGGTAACTTTTTCGACAACACGACTGTTTATATAGGCAAATACCTTGGAAGGGACATCTATGTAGACGCTCTCATGCAGTGGTCCTTCGATGATTCTTCCGGGGCCGACAACTTTAATTCCGGTGGAGGATTGGTGTTCCGTCCCGAAGTGGGATTCGAAATGCTTTCTCCGTTCGGAAATATCCGCTGGCAGTTTGCACCAGATTTTGGTTCTCTGCAGAATTCTGTGGTTTCATCAACATCTCTTACTCTGTCATGGCGGTTGCAACTTTAAGGAATTAAAAAGAGGATTTTTATGCTTACTAAACGTGGAGCCCGTGGCCTTCTGGTCACACTGATTTTTGCCGCATTGTTCACCCTGCCTGCATTTTCTCAGTCGGATGCTCCTGATGGATGGTATTACGACAAGGCGATACGTTCCGTTTCGTTTGAAGGACTGAACAACGTCACCAAGGATGACCTTGAGGGCATTACAAGCGGATTCATCGGCAAAAGATTCACCGACGACGTCTTTGAGGATATCCTCAACAGGACCTATGCGTTGAATTTCTTCGAGGACATCGAGGACATTCGCGTAAATCCGATGGACGGAACGTATTCAAGCTGCCGCTCCATAGGAATCGTGCTTAAGGTAAAGGAATATCCCGTAATCACCAAGATCAAGTTTGCGGGCTACCATCAGGTCAGAAGGTCTGAGCTCAACGATGCCATTTCCAGCACGGAAAAGTCCGTATACAATGAAAGCAAGCGCTACATGGACGAAAGGGCGATACGCGACCTCTACATAGAAAAGGGATTCACGGACGTCAAGGTTTCATCGACTGCAGAAGAAGACAACGGCGGATATACCGTCACCTATACGGTCGATGAGGGCCATCAGACCGTCGTAAAATCGATACAGTTCACCGGAAACACATCCGTAAACGCAGGCACCCTCAAGGGAAAGATTTCGCTCAAGGAGGTCGGATTCTTTGAGAAGGGATCGTTCAAGGAAAGCCAGCTCGAGCAGGATGCAAAGACGATTACTTCATACTACAACGACCGCGGATACGTTGATGCAAAGGTACTGAACTATACGATAGAAGAATCGGTGTACAATGAAGAGAAGAGGCGCACCGAACTGACCATCAGGTTCAACATACAGGAAGGCTCGAAATATACGTTCGGAGGAGTCGTATTCGAGGGAAACAAGGTTTTCACGACGGAAACGCTCCAGTCCCTTGTCAAGCAGAAGGTTGGCGACGTCTACAACGAAACGAAATTCCAGGAAACCGCAATGGCCGTCCAGTTCAAGTACTGGGAGAACGGCTACACTTCAAATCAGTTTGCGGCATCCCCGATAAAGGATTCCAACACGAAGGTGATTTCCTACATCTTCCGCATCCAGGAAAATGAAAGGAGCCACGTCGAGAACGTCATAATCAAGGGCAACACCAAGACCAAG
>CACYBG010000280.1 GCA_902772605.1 uncultured Spirochaetaceae bacterium | reverse complement strand
TATCTCACGGTTGGCCTCCTGACAGATAAAATCAAGTCTCTTACCTGGCACGGGGTCATCGGTGATTTCCTTTCTCATTGCCTCCAGATGGCTCTGAAGACGGATTATCTCTTCGTTGATGGTATACTTTACGAGCAGTGCGGCCGTCTCTTCAAGTATCCTGTTCTCATCAACCCTATCGCCAAGGAGTTCGTTGAACTTCCTGGTTATGATTTCGCGGAATTTCAGCTCCATCTTAGGCTGCCATTCCCTGAAAAAAGCCGCGCACGAATCAAGGACTTCAAGCTTTGAAAGGAGGTCCTTCCTGAGGTTTGCGCCTTCCCTCGCCCTGTCTTCAAGGAACTGCCCGAAAACGTCCATGAGTACAGGCTCTATCATGCTCCAGTAGGCCTCAACGTCATACTCATGGGTCACGTTGAGCACGCCATCCTGATTCAATATCAGTTCAAGAGGAATGTCCTCCGAATTTTTTCCAAGGGCTTCGGCAATGCTGGCGATTGCATCCCTGTACATGACGGCAGCCTTTGGATCCGCAGTCACAACGGCAGAAGAACCGCTTTCCTTAATGCGGATGAATACGTCAACCTTTCCACGGACGACCTTTTCCGAAACAGTTTTCCGGACCCTGCCTTCAAGCTGATTCAGAAACGGCGGAAGGAATACGTTCAAGTCGAGGAACCTTGAATTTACGGAACGAATTTCCACGCTGATCTGCGTACTGCCGGAAACAGTCTCCCTGTATCCGTAGCCGGTCATGCTGTTCATCAGATTTCCTCCCTGCTGCCTTTAGATTCCGATCCACCAAGGGCTTTCAACCTGTCCAAAATTCCCCTGCCGACCTTCCAGTTGTCGCCTGCACCCATTGTAACAAAAATATAGCCTTCTGGAAAGTGGGGACCGCTGTTTTTGGATAAGATTTTAAGACCAGTTTCAATCGCCTCGTCGAATTCGCCTGCATAGCTTACGTCCGGATGGTATTTTCGTGCATGATCTGCAAGTATCTCACCGGTAACGGATGCCGCGGATGCATCTTCCCTTGCGCTTCCGTAAATCCTGTTTATGATGACCTGATCGGCACTGGAGAAGCTTGACGCAAAATCTTCAAGGAGAGCCTGAGTCCTGGTGTAGGTATGGCTCATGAAATCAACGACTATCCTGTATCCGCCGTAGAATTCCCTGTATCCAGAAAGAGTCGTCCTGATGGCCGTCGGATGATGACCATAGTCGTCTATGAAAATCACGTCCTGTCCCGCAGGAGTCTTTGCCCTTCCTACAATCTCGCTGCGCCTTTTTCCCCCCGTAAACTTAAGGAGCCCTGACTTTATCTTTTCATGATAATCGGCAGGATTCTTTCCGTCCGACTTTATGAGTTCGACGCAAAGTGCAACAGCAGCAGCCGCATTGAGTACGTTGTGGCTTCCTGGAACGAGCAGAGCGCATTCACCGATGCCCCCCAGGGTGAAATGCTGGCGTCCGTTTTCGGTCTTTCCGGGGACTATCCTGTAATCGCCATCGGCAGTAAGTCCGTACGGAATCAGTTCTATGTCGGGCCTCTTTTCATGTACGATTTCCGAAACCTCGACGGCTCCCTTCTGGTCGGCGCAGTAAATCATCTGTCCGTGCTCAGGAAGAAGGCAGGCATAATCGACGAACGCATCCCTTATGCTCTCGTACGTCGGATAGTAATCCTGATGGTCGCTTTCAACGGCGGTAAGGATGATTTTCTGCGGATGGAAGGCCATGAAATGCCTCTGATACTCGCATGTCTCGGCGACGAAATACTTCGGGTGCTCGGTTGAGCATATGCTTGAAGTCATGGTGCAGGAACCGTCAAAGGACGATATGATGCTTCCTGCAAGAACCTGGGAAGGAAGGTTGATTTCCTTAAGGAGCGTTCCGACCATTCCGGTTGTGGAAGTCTTTCCGTGAACTCCGCAGACACCCGAACTGTACGCCTGTGCAGAAACGGCTCCGAGCGCCTCACTGTAAAGGAGCATCGGGATTCCTCGTTTCTTCGCCTCCATGAGGTCGGGATTTTTTTCGGGACTGTATGCACTTGAATAAACGACATAATCAACGGACGGAACGATGTTCCCTGAAGAAAAAGGCATTGCGCGTATACCGCAGCGTTCAAGGATTTCATCGGTATAAAACCTTTCCCCGACATCGCTTCCGGTAATCACGGCTCCCCTGGCATGAAGGATTTCAACGAGTGCCGCCATGCCGGTTCCCTTTATGCCGACAAAATGAAAGTGAACGCCGGCAAAACTGCTTGGAAATGATTTGTTTGTCTCAGACATAATTGCATATTATACCACCCGCCTGCGATTTTTTCAATTATTTCTATATTTATGGGAAATTTCAGAGAAATTGCCGGGCAACATTGACCGCTTCCGTTTAATCGAAAGGGGTACGGAGCCTTATCAAAGCCGAAGAATGATTTAAAATCGTCTTTAAAAAAAAAAAAATGCGGATTTTCAATGTTTTTTGGTGTCAATCATTTAAAACGGATGTATAATTCAGGAAGGAAAGTTTTTTCTGCTCTCTTCGGAGAAAGATTCTTCAGAGGTTGGCCTATGTATTATTCAAGCATTGGAATCCTTGCGATCCTGATACTTTTTACAAATGAATTCTATATTTTGACCCAGGTCTCGAAAAAAAATCTGACCAATGCCCACAGGGCGTACAAAGCTTTCCTGATCGGGGTCGCAGCCTATTATGCGGTGGACATTGCATGGGGGCCGCTGGATGCATACTGCAAGATAGTCGCAATAAGGTTTGCGGAAACAAGCGTCTATTTTGCAGTCATGGCCCTTTCAGTCCTTCTCTGGACAAGATATGTAATAGCCTACATAAACCAGAAAAACCGTTTCGAGACATTCATAAAGATTACCGGAATCGTTTTCATGATACTGCAGGTGACGGTGCTCATCATAAACCTTTTCGTTCCGATTGCATTCTGGTACGACGAGGACGGAAACTACTGCACGGGCATCGCAAGGAAACTGAACCATACGTTCCAGCTCCTGATGTTCATGATAGTAAGCATCTACATGTTCGTCATATCTGCAAGGAAAAAGGGAAACTTAAGGCGCAGGCACCTTGCCATAGGAATATTCAGCGCAACGATGGTGGCGTTCATAATACTCCAGAACCTCTATGTCCTCATGCCGTTCTATTCTATCGGCCTCATGCTCGGAACATGCCTCCTACACACTTTCGTCATCGAGGACGAAAAGGAAATCTACCGGCAGAAGATAGACTCGATCATACAGATAGAGCACCTTCAGGAGAAGGAACTTGACAATACCAGGAAAATCGCATATGTGGATCCGCTCACGGGCGTAAAGAACAAGGCGGCGTATATCGAAGACGTTGACGGAATCGAACAGAGGATTGAGGGAGGCATACTTTCCAAATTCGGACTGATCGTATTCGACGTGAACGACCTTAAAAAAGTGAACGACACGAAGGGACACACGGCAGGCGACGGATACATCAAAAAGGCAAGCTCGATAATCTCGGAGCATTTCAAGGACAGCCCCGTCTACAGGATAGGCGGAGACGAATTCGTGGTATTCCTCCATGGCGACGACTATGACAACAGCAATGAACTGCTGAAGGAATTCGATTCCCTTATCGAAGAAAACCTGAAATCGGGCGACATAGTCATTTCGTCAGGATTTGCCGATTACAACCCGAACCTGGACAAGGGATTCATCCGACTGTTCGAGCGTGCCGACAAGGAAATGTATGCAAAGAAGCAGGAGCTGAAGGCAAAGAAAAATGACAGGGCATAAAAAAACACCCGGAAAAAAAATCCGGGTGCATCATACTGCATTCCAAAACCTAGCGCTGACCTGAAAGTTCAAGGTAAATCTGGTCTGCAAGTCCGAAATGGGAATTCTTGGTCAGGGCCTCGGCGTAATTGTCGTACATCATGTCCTCGTACATTCCGCGTGCGAATTCGTTTTCTTCGCCGAACATGCTTTCATGGTGTATCGTGTCGCGCATTGAAGACAGCATCATCTTGACCATGTAGTTTTCCATTTCCTTGGACTGTGCGTACAGTTCCGAAGTCCTGTCGATTACAGCCTTTGAACCGTCCCTTGACCTTACGGATGCCGCCATACCCTCAGGAGATGCGCTTTTGTCCGACTCGGACGTGTAATAGTCGTAGAATCCCTGGGTATAGTCTCCGTTAAGGCGGTGATTCTTTGAAATCTGGGATGAAGCCACTGACTCAGGCACTTCGCTCGGACTTTCCTTTTTTGAAGTCATTTCCTGAACGAGTGACATGAACCTGCTTTCATCGGCCTTTTCCTGAGCCGCCTGTATTACGTTGCTTCCGTTTGAAAGGGTTCCCGTAATCGCCATTCCCGATATTCCGCTTACAGCCATTCTAATCCTCCCGCACTATCCTAGCGTTTGAGCGATGTTGCGGTCTGGAGCATGGTGTCGCTGGTCTGGATTGCCTTTGAGTTGAACTCGTAGGCCCTCTGTGCGACAATCATCTGCACCATTTCGTTTACGACCGAAACGTTGCTCATTTCCAGGAACTTGTGTTTTGTCGTTCCCATTCCGTCGATTCCCGGGCGTGAAGCAATCGGATCACCTGAAGCGTTAGTAACCTTGTAGAGGTTGTCTCCAAGGTTTTCAAGGCCGACAGAGTTCGGGAAGCGGTAAAGCTCAAGCTGTCCGACTTCAATCGGATCAAGGTTTCCGTTAACCTTTACGCTGACGCGTCCCAAATCGGAAACTGCGAGAGTTTCAAGCTGGAATCCCTCGGGAAGGATGATTTCAGGGATGACGCGAAGACCGTTGCCCGTAACGAGCTGACCTGTCGAATCAACCTTGAATGAACCGTCCCTGGTATAGGCCCAGCTTCCGTCTGCCTGCTGAACGCGGAAAAATCCGTCTCCAACGATTGCGATGTCCGTATCGACACCGGAAAACTGAAGGGAGCCCTGCGTCATGATGCGCTGAGTTGCACCGACCTTTACGCCATGTCCAACCTGAACGCCGACAGGAGTAATAGTATCTTCGGTTGCAGGTGTTCCAGCCAGCTTCCTGTTCTGGTAAATCAGGTCCTCAAACTCAACGCGATGCTGCTTGAATCCCGTGGTATTTACGTTGGACAGGTTGTTGGAAATGGTATCTATATTGGCCTGCTGTCCGTTCATTCCGGTTGCTGCGGTCCACAAACTTCTAACCATAACTTTTCCCCCATGAAAAAGCCGGATCTCAAACCGACTTTCCGGACCGACCGACTTCATGCGGAACGGCCCATTATATTCAAGATTCCGAAAGGAACCTGCGGCAGACCGTTAGGAATCCGTCTCCGGTTTCCATCGAAATCTACCATTATATACGTTTCTATTTCAATGCAAGCTGATTTTCAGGAGCTTAGGGAAAGATTCCGCTCCCCTTCTCCCCGGCAAATCAGACGTTTACTGCGGCAACCTTGGTCCAAAGCGTTTCCATCATGTCGTCTTCGGTCTGAATCGATTTCTGGTTGGCCTCGTAAGCGCGGTTCACCTCGATCATCTGCACCATCTCGTTGACTACGTTGACGTTGCTCGTCTCGGTAAATCCCTGAAGAACCCTAGGCCTTTCGTCGCCTTCCGCCACATACGGGCTTCCTGCAACCAGGTTGGTGTCCCAGAGCGATTCGCCCTGCTTCTTGAGGTAGCGTTCGTTTTCAAAGCGTACTATCTTGAGGCGGTCGATGTAAACGTCGTTCTCGCGGTCGATTATCATTCCGTCCTCGTTTACGAAGAATTTATCGCTTTCGACTGCAATGGGTCCGTTTTCACCCATCACCGGATATCCGTCCTTTGTAAGGAGGATTCCTTCCTTTCCAAGCAGGAAGTTTCCGTTGCGTGTAAAGCGCTCGCCATCAGGAGTCTGAACCACAAAGAATCCCTTTCCGCCGAGTGCCATGTCCGTGCTCGTATCCGTAGCCTTGAAAGAACCCTGGTCGAAATCGGTGTACAGTTCGTTCGTCTCAACGCCGAGTCCGATGCTTCCCACTATGGGAGCGACATCATAGGAGCCGTCGGATGTGGAGTAAACGCCGTCAGCACAAGTCCTTCTTATCAAAAGGTCGCTGAAAGCCTTGCTTACCGGGATGTCCCTTTTGAATCCCGTCGTATCCACGTTCGCAAGATTGTTGGCAATAGCATCAAGCCTGTTCTGCTGAGCATTCATTCCGCTGGCACCAATATACCATCCTCTGATCATACGCTTTACCTCGCTTATGATGATTATCGGCAGTTGAAAAAGTATTTTTACTGATAAATTTCTACAAATGGAAGCATGTTACAAACCGTCCCGAACGTTAAATTTCCGTAAGTATCGACAAAACATGCCAATATATGTATAATGCTTTCTCAGAATGCAGGGTCCAGGGTTATGCATCATGCTCCATCAACCCCTTAGGATGTCTTTATTTTCGCCGGTCACATCAAAATGCAGGAAGAGGATTCAGAAAAAACTTGGACGGCATCAGCGGCACGGCAAATGACAGGATAATGGAAACAGCAGAATATTCAGGATTTTTTAAGGCGCATTTCAAGCGTACAAGTTCATTCGTCTCAGGCCTATCCCTCATGCTGATAGATGCAGTTTCCGTCATGCTGAGCATCGGAATCGGATTCTTCATCGTAAATGCAATCAATCCTCCGTCCATAAATTTCAAGTCCTTCGTTGCTTACTCGGTCTATCTTCCGCTGATACTCATCGTTTTCTACGCAGC
>CACYBG010000279.1 GCA_902772605.1 uncultured Spirochaetaceae bacterium | reverse complement strand
ATTACAGGTGGGTGGAAGCCTTTTCGTTTACGCTGACCTGGAAATTCTGCATCAGGCCGACGAAGTTGAAAATCTTCTTGTATGCGCTTATGGACATGGTCTTGAGCTTGCCTTCTGCAAAATGGTCCAAATCCTTCCAGTTCAAAATCAATTCGCTGTGTGGTGCCTTGGCAAAGTCTTCGATGACTGTTTTAAGGTTCCTGTCGAACGTGACGAAATTCCGTGAAGCTTCCAGTATGAAAGAGGCTGCTTCATCGTTTGCGTCTCCCAGCAGGTTTTTGATTATGCCCCTGGCATCCTTGTCGCGGTCGGCCCTTGGAAGATAGGTCTTGAGCTTTATGCCAAGTTCTCCGGTTTCGGAAATCTTTTCGTCGAAAGCAGTGAGCCTGTTGGAAATCTCCAGAAGCTCGTGGAACGAATTGCTCATCGGTTCGGCATTGTGCTGGTCGGCCCATTCTGCACGGACCAAAACTATGTCGGAAAGCTCCCTCAAATCCTTCTTGGTGTAGTTTGAAAGGAAATTCCTGAGGTATTTGAGAGGACTGCAGTATGTAAATCCTTCGAAGCCCTTCTTTTCAAAAGGTTCGCTCCATTCTTCATTGTAGTTTTTCAGTTCACCGACCGGCTCGTCTCCGAATACCTGAGCCACAAGGTTGTCGATTTTTCCCGTGGTCTGAGCTTCCTTGATTCTGCTCATTATGTCTTCAACCGTGCGGCGAATCTGCTGGAGGTATTCATCCATTATGTGATGCTCTTCAGGACGATATACTTCCTTGTACAGAGGGTCTTCGGTAATCATCTGGACAATCATTTCGAGTACGCGTCCACCCCTGATTGAACGGAGCTTGGCAAGAATCTTCTTCCATGTTGCAGGTACGACTACATCGACTCCGCCCGTACTGCGCTTTTTCAACAGTGCAAATACGCTTTCCCAGGAATTCATGTCCAATGGAAGGACCCACGCAACGGCCATGAAATTCTTCAGGTCTTCCGCCACGTAAGTTCCCGATGTCTGCTCAAAGTGAGGCTGCAAATCGAATTTGCGTTCCTTGATTCCCTTGTCGAATTTCTTGAGCAGGAAATAGAAGTCGAACTTGCAGAAACTGTCGAACATCAGCATGTTGTTGTAGAGGTCGTCGGTCGCCTTGATTTTTGCACCGTCGAACTCGGCAAGGAATGCTGTAAGTGTTTCCTTGACATGTTTCGTAAGTTCCTTGACCGGCATGGTCGTAGCCTTTTGCTTGAGGTTTTCTTCGGTCAGTTCTTCCAGAAGCTCTTTCGCGTGGTCGGATATGGCATTGTTGAGGACCATGGTTTTCAGTATGTTGGGAGTTGCCGTTGTGAGCATGGCTTGGGCGGCCCCAATGGTGCTGTAAATTTCATAGAAAAATTTAGCCATCTGAGGCATGGCCAGATTACCGTTCGGTCTGTAGAAGTGATTCTTGGTCTTTGAATAGTCTTTTGCAATGTTCTTCAACTGACGACGCTTGATTGCTTCTGCATCATTGCCACCAAAAAACTGTGCAAAAAGATTCTGAAAAAAATTACCGTTAGACATACCCCTAAACTATATGAAATTCTTCAAATATAGTCAAATACACAAGATTGAAAGACATGGATTCGGCATGAAAACTATAGAAAAATGCAACACATGAGCGGGTCCCAGTTGACGCGTCCCCCTCCTGTGTTGCGGAGGAAATGAAAAATCCCTCACCCATGGTCCTGTTGTTTGTTTTTCCATGAGCGAGGGATGATGTAGGAGGAAACTGTAGAAGGGTAAATGTCGAGTTTTTGCAAATTATTGAATAATTTCAAAACGGAATTGTCTTGTAAATGCAAAATTCGACATTCGACCTGGAAATCAGTTGAACTTTGAAAGGTCGAGTCCCAAAAGTCCGGCAACTTCTTCGTTGTAAGAGAAGTCGCATGTTTCAAGGTACTGAATCGGCATGCTTCCAGGGTTCTTTCCGTTCTTAAGGATTTCAACTGCCATTACGGCCGTCTGCTTTCCGAGCTGATAGTAGTTCAATCCGTATGTTGCAAGTCCACCGGACTTTACCATTCCGTCTTCACCGCAGATTACAGGAATCTTTGCTTCGGTTGCAACTTCTCCGACAACTCCCATTGTTGCTGCAATCATGTTGTCGGTCGGCGTGTAGATTACGTCAACTTTTCCGACCATGCTCTGAACGACAGTCATTACTTCATTCTGGTTGGAAACCGTGAATTCTTCGAAATCAAGTCCGATTTTCTTACATTCGGCTTCTGCCAGGTTGACCTGGAAACGAGAATTGTCCTCTGCTGAGCAGAAAAGCATACCTACTTTCTTTGCACTCGGAACAATCTGCTTGATGAGGTCGATCTGTGCTGCACATGGCGTAAGGTCTGAAGTTCCGGTGATGTTGTGTCCAGGATTTTCGTTGCTGTCTACGAGACCTGCTGACTTTGGATCCGTAACTGATGAAATGAGGACAGGAATCGTTTCGGTCTTTGCTGCAATGGCCTGAGCTGCAGGAGTTGCAATTGCAAAAATCAAGTCCTTTTTGTCGCTTACGAATTTGTCGGCGATTGTCGTACAGTTGGCCTGCTCGTTCTGTGCGTTCTGATAATCAATGGTGATGTTTTCTCCATCAACATAACCTGCGTCTTTGAGTCCGTCTACGAAGCCCTGATAGTTTGCGTCCAGTGCGCTGTGTTCTACGAGCTGGATGACACCGATGGAGATTTTTCCGTCAGATTTTTTTGCACATCCAGAAAATGTCGATAGGACGACTGCCAAGGCTGTTGCGATTGTCAACATTTTTTTCATTTGATTTACCATCCTTAGTCTATAAAAACTGTATAAATATACCTTTTTTTTAATATTTATGCTATAGGATTGCATGCGTAATTTATAAAAAAGATGTTATGTGAAAATCTGCGGGGGGGAGGGGGGGGATGTAAAAAAATGCTCCGAAAAAAGCTTCGGAGCAAATCTGCTTACTGAAAATTGAAAACGTGTCAGCGGCTTTGGATTTCCGTTCCCTGTGGCGTAACCTGAATTTCTACGCGTCGGTTCTGGGCCCTTCCCGTCGATGTCGAGTTGTCGGCAATCGGTTTCGTTCCGCCGTATCCGTAGCAGGTGAAAATGCTTTCCGGAAGTCCTTCTGCAACAAGGGCGTTCTTTATGGCTTCTGCACGCTGTATGCTCAATGTCTGCTGTCCGCTCGGCTTGTTTACGTCGGCGGTATGTCCGTTCACCCTGATTGTGTATTTTCCCTTTGAAATTATGGTCTTCAGTTCGTTTGCAATCTGCGAAACCCTCTTCTTTTCTTCCGGCAAAAGTTCTGCTGAGTCGGCAATGAAGCGGAGGTTTTCCATCCTGAGTACGAATCCGCCATCGTTTTCTTCCGGTACCAAATCCGGGATGTCATGCTGTTCAATCTGCTGCTTGAGCTTTCCGGTCTCCAGGAAGTAGCGGATGTCCTTGCGCGGGCTTGTAACCGTTCTGGTGAGCTGGTCAGAATCAAGGAGGATTACGATTTTTCCCTGCTTCAGGAGCTCAAGGTTTGCAGGCACAGTGGTTATCCTGAGGTAGTCTTCCTTTGAAATGACAGGGTCGCATCGGTTGACTCCGTAAACTTTGCGTGCGGTAATCCACAGAGGGTCGCTTCCAGCCCTTTCGGTCTTCTTGTTGCTGCCCTGTCCCGGAAGATAGTCTACTATACCCTTTTCCTTTGCGATTTCAGGAAGAACCATGTTCCTTTCGTAAATCAAATCCATGTTTTCGTTCCAGATTTTCGGGAAGAGACACGGATAGACTTCTGATTTTACATGTTCGCCCTGAACAGGAATTACTCCGCGGGCATCGATGACTATACCGGTGTATGCTCGTGACGAAATCCTTTCAATCGGCTTGTCCTGTACGTAAGGGGTCCTGTGCTTTACAAGGAGCGCCCCGATTTTGTGCAGGTTGATTGTATCCGTCGTTTTGAGCGAGTTCGTTGCGTTCATGAAATAGGGAGGAGTCTTTTTGCTTTCGTCGATTATTCTCGTAAGTGCATCCAGAGTAAGGTTCCCTTCAAGGACCAAATCACCCAGAGTCCTTGTATCGTCGGCATAGAGTGAAAGCAGCGGATCCTTGACAAGTACCGGAAGTTCCATCTGGATGCGGTTCATGGAGACAGCTTTTCCGCTTGGCATCGGTATTCCGGCCTTGAATGTGTCGAGCGTTATGTCCGAAGTCAAAGTTGATTTTGACCAGTCGACTTTTGAAGACGAAGTCATGACAGCCTTTTTGGTGTCAACATCGGCACTTGCAGCGGCTGCCTGTTCAGCGTTTTCTATTTCGTCGTAAGTGTAGCCTTCAAGCATGTACTGGCGGTATGTTCCGTCGTTCTGTGCAAAAAGTCCTGCAGATGATAAAGCCAATGCCGCAATGCAGATGGCCGTCCTGCTGATTTTTTTAATTTTCATGAGTTTCTCCCGTGTCGGCAACCGTAATGGGATGCGCCAAAATCGGCTGCATCATATAAACACCCGTATCCATCAACAGTTACCTAAGAAACCGCTGATTAATACACGAAGCATTAATCAGCGGTTCCCAGCAATTTCTCGTAATTCTTTATACTGTAAGGAATTACTGCAAAATT
>CACYBG010000278.1 GCA_902772605.1 uncultured Spirochaetaceae bacterium | reverse complement strand
TAGGTATACTTTCGTTACAGGAGAATACAAATGAGTAAGTACGCGGGAACACAGACTGAAAAAAATCTGATGGCAGCCTTCGCCGGCGAATCACAGGCAAGAAACAAATACACCTATTTTTCTGCAGTAGCGGAAAAAGAAGGTCTTTCACAGATTGCAGACATATTCAAGAAGACTGCAAACAACGAAGAGCAGCATGCAAAGATGTGGCTCAAGGAATTGGACGGAATAAGCGATACCAAGGAAAACCTCAAGGCTGCAGCTGACGGTGAAAACTACGAATGGACCGATATGTACGTCGGTTTTGCAAAGACAGCCGAAGAAGAAGGATTCAAGGAATTGGCCGCAAAATTCCGTGCAATCGCAGCGATCGAAAAACGCCACGAAGAACGCTACCGTGCACTTTTGAACGATGAAGATTCAAGGGCTGAACTTAAGAAGAGTACGGTCAAGGTTTGGGAATGCCTGAAATGCGGACACATAGTAACAGGACCGAACGCTCCAGAATACTGCCCTACCTGCGGCGAATACAATCAGTATTTTGAAGTGCGTGAAGACAATTACGACCTGATTCTTACATGGGGCCGCTGATTCAAATCCGACTCATGCAACATTGCACATTCCCCTGAAGAACCATTTTCATCAGGGGATTTTTCATCGGCATGAAACACTCCGCTCGAATCAACTGATGCCGGGAACTTCCCTGAAACGCTTCAAGAAATTCTGAAGTCGTTCGGTCCTTGGATTTGTAATCAAGTCCTTTGGATTTCCCTGCTCCACAATCTGTCCGTCGGCCATGAAGATAAGTCGGTCGCTCAAGTCGCGTGCAAAAGCCATCTCGTGAGTTACGACAATCATGGTCATTTTTTCTTCTGCAAGCTGCCTGATTACTGCAAGGATTTCTCCGGTCAATTCCGGATCAAGTGCGCTTGTCGGTTCATCAAAAAAAAGTACCTTGGGCTTCATGGCTAGGGATCTGGCGATTGAAACCCTCTGCTGCTGTCCGCCTGAAAGTTCACAGGGATAGGATTTTTCCTTATCTGCAAGTCCGACCTTCTGCAAAAGTTCGCGTGCAATTTTTTCAGCCTCATCCTTTGGAGTCTTCAAGACATGAATCTGTGCATCACATACATTCTGCAGAACCGACATGTGCGGAAAAAGATTGAAATTCTGAAACACGAATCCGGATTTCAATGCCGCTTTCTGAAGGACTTTTTTTTCTGCATATTTTCCATCGACGACGATATTTTCTCCGCAGATTGATATCGTTCCGTCATCAATTTTTTCAAGCTGAGAAATACACCTCAATATCGTTGACTTTCCGCTTCCGCTGGGTCCGATGATTCCAAGCACTTCACCTTCCTCAACGTCAAACGAAATGCCATTTAAAACCTGCACTCCATCCTTGAAAGATTTCCTTATGTTCTTGACTGAAATTATGCTCATACTGATTCTCCAGTTTTAAATTTCATTCGGGAAAGACGCCGAAGCAAAATCAACATTTCTGCCGACTTTCCTTAATCGAATCACTTGTAATAGTTCAGTTTTTTTTCGATGAATGCAAATATCGCCGATACTCCCCAGTTCATGACGAAATAAAAAAGTCCCGCAATGAAAATGGGCGTGGTTGATGAAATCCTGCTCGCTGCCGTCTGTGCCGTCCTGAGCAGTTCGACGACTCCGATTATTGAAACAAGGGCCGTATCCTTTACAAGAGTGATTACTTCATTTCCCATTGAAGGCATGACTGTTTTTACGACCTGCGGCAATATGATTCTGAAAAAAGTCTGCGTGCGACTGTATCCCAAAACTTTTGCGGCCTCGTACTGTCCCTTTGAAATCGACTGAATTCCACCGCGATAGATTTCTGCAAAATAACAGGCATAATTTACGGAAATTGCAATTATGCTTGCGGTGAATCTGTCGTATGAAACATGGAAAACATAATAGGGACCGAAATAAACTACAATCAATTGCAGCATCAAAGGAGTTCCGCGGATTATAAGCAGGAATACCCTGACGACCCATGACAGCGGCTTGAACCTGGACATCCTTGCGGCGGCCAGTGGAAATCCAAGAGGTATTGAAAAAAGCAGGGTCAACCCGAACACCTCAAGCGTGACTACCGTTGACTTTAACATTGAAATAATCATGTCTACCATTTTGCGAAATTCCTTGCAGCATGTGGAAAATCACCATACCCCGTTACCAGGCAACGAGGCATGAAAAATTCCACACGGCTAAAAATCATTTTCCGATTGTACTGATGTCTGCTCCGAACCATTTTTCAGAAATCTTTGCAACGGTTCCATCGGCAGCCATTTTGTTCAATTCATTCTGCACCTTGTCGCGGAGTTCCGTATTGCCCTTCTTGAATGCAATTCCGTAGCTTTCCGGTGCAAGGCTTTCACTGATTATTACGAACGGTTTTCCGGTCGTCTTGATTGAATAGTCGGCAACCACCTTGTCCATTACGACTCCGTCAATACCGCCGATTTCCAAATCATTGAGTGCCGTGATGTTCTCCCTGAATTCAAGGACACCTGAAAGCGATGACTTCAACTCTGGAGTTCCATCCAATGCATCGGCTGCACTTGAACCTGCCTGTACGCCAAGTTTTTTTCCTGCAAGATCGGCAAAACCATTTATTCCGGAATCTGCACGAACAACGATTACCTGTGCATTGTTCAGGTATGGATCAGAGAATGTAAATTCCTTGAGCCTGTCTTCATTGATTGAAAGTCCGTTCCAGATGCATGAAATCTGCTCGGTGTTGAGTTCCTGTTCCTTTGCCGCCCAATCAATCGGCTGTGCGCGGAATGTCAGGTTCAGCCTTTTGCAGACTTCCTTTGCAAGATCGATGTCGTATCCGACGATTTCATTTTTTTCATCCCTAAATCCCATTGGAGGGAAAGCATCGTCAAGTCCAAGTACAAATTCATTTGCTGATTTTTTTGAACCGCATGATGCCAATCCCAAGACTGCCATCGACAATGCAACGCATGCAAAAACCTTTGTCAATTTCATTTATTCAACCTCACTTTTCATCATCAAAGGTCCTGCGAAAAAAACCGATTTACAGTCAGCACGAATGTAAAAAAGCTTAGTTCCAGTCCCCATAACATGACGCTTTTCATTATACTTAAAATCCAATAAACTTACAATTCGGGCTTACCTTAAAATTGAAGTTTTTAGGGACATGAACCGAGGTCGATGATTCCGGTTAACCATCGACACTTATTTCACTCATAAGAGGATGACATGAACAGACTGCACGAAGAACGGATTTTAAAAATCAGGAAAAAAATGGAAGAAAGGAATTTCGATTCGCTCATAATCAGCGATCCGAATTCAATCTGGTATTTGAGCGGAATCTGGAACGAGCCTTACGAAAGGATGTACGTGCTTTACATTGAAAAAACAGGGCGCATCAAATTTTTCGTCAACAGACTTTTCAACATTCCGGAAAACGATTTTGAAAACATCTGGTATTCCGATTCAGACGATTACATTTCCATGCTTTCAGATGAAATCAATGATTCAGGGACTGTCGGCGTGGATAAGATTCTTCCTGCAAAATTTCTGATTCCGCTCATCCAGAAAAAGTCTTCGGTGAATTTTACGCTCGGTTCAGATTTGGTTGATGAATTGCGTGCCTGCAAGGATGACGAAGAAATCAAGCTGATGCGGGAATCTTCACGCATAAATGATTCATGCATTGAAAAGGCGATTTCATTCGTCAGGGAAGGGATGACCGAAATGGAAATTGCAAAATTCATCGATGCAGAATTCCTGAACGAAGGTGCCGACGGAAACAGTTTCTCGACAATCGTTTCGTTCGGAGCAAATGCAGCGGACCCGCACCATGAACCTGATGAAACCACATTAAAAAAAGGAGACTGCGTTTTAATCGACATGGGTTGCAGAAAAAACCGATACTGTTCAGACATGACCCGAACCGTGTTTTATGATCATGCATCCGAAGAAAGCGTAAGGATTTACGAAACGGTCAAAGCTGCAAACGAAAAGGCGGAATCAATCATAAGGCCCGGAATAAAAATCAGTGAATTGGATGCTGCTGCACGAAATCTGATTTGCAATGCAGGATATGGAAAATATTTTACCCACAGGCTCGGACATTTCATCGGCCAGACGGAGCATGAACAGGGCGATGTAAGTTCTTCAAACGATTCAATTGCAAAAGAAGGAATGATTTTCAGCATCGAACCCGGAATATACATTCCCGGAAAAGTCGGTGTCAGGATTGAAGATTTGGTTCTCGTTACGAAAGACGGATGTGAAATTCTGAACCGCGTCGATAAGGGATTGAAAATAATTTCATCTGAACAATCTTCGGCACAGAAAAAATAATCCGGTAAAAAAAAATGCCGACCCAATGTTGAGCCGGCATCGTTACCGCTTAATGAAATACGGAAAAATCAGTTTCCGTTTATTTCATCGGCAAACTGAGCAAAGTTCTGGATGTCCTCTGCTGAAGCTCCGTTATCTACCATCTTCTGGAAAACAGCGGTTGCTTCTTCTTCAGTCATGTCTTTCATCTGCTTTGCCAAATCCTGTGCCTGCTCCAGGTCAACAAGCTGCTGCAACTGTTCTGCTGTAAGCTCTCCACTCTTAAGTGCGCTGTCAACAGCTGCGTTAAGTTCATCCTGTGAGAGGTTGTGCAATTCATCAAGAGCCTTTGTAGCTTCAACTGCGGCAGAAACTTCTTCCGGCAAATCTGACTTTGTGCTTTCAACAGCTTCAGCCTTTGCATTTTCCTTTGAGCAAGAAACGAATCCAAATGCAGAGACAGCAAGAACGGCTGCGAAAACAGTAATGATTTTCTTCATGATAAAATCTCCATCTAAATGATTTGTGATACTATATCACTAATCAGAATTAATGGGAATGCTTAGGGAAATTTTTTTTTATTAAATTTTTATAAACGGAAACATCATCCGCTTTTTGAAGAGAAAAATTTCAGTTATAAATTATTGATAAATCGTTCGGGAAATCCACATCCTTAAAAATGAATTTCCCGAATTTCGATTCGTTTTTTTCGGAACCTTTGGAATTACGATGCCTTATCTGGAGCGACCGTAAAGGACCGTATTTTTCCTGAGGAAATCGGCAACCTGTTCAGAAATCTGTCCTTCGCCTGCTCGCCACTTCCAGTTTTTTCCGACGGTTGAAGGTTCATTCATCCTGGTTTCCGGTCCAAGTCCAATCAAATCCTGCATAGTAAGTATGCACGTATTTGAAACGGATGCCATCGCCTCACGCATCATATCCCATGCAAAAGACTCGTCATCAGTGCGGATATATGATTTTGCATAAGAGTAATCTTCGTTCGGAAT